>JAGHTS010000319.1 GCA_018065225.1 Candidatus Phascolarctobacterium caballi | reverse complement strand
ATAATAATTGTATCACAAATATAAATAAAATTTATTACAAAAATATGGCGGTGGAATTATGAAGTTCTTTCATTTGGCAGATTTACATTTAGGCAAAAATTTACACGCACAAAATTTGGCGGAAGACCAAAGATTTGTATTACAACAGGTGCTGGATGCGGCAGAGTTGGAGCGCCCCGATGCAGTTTTGTTGGCAGGGGATATTTATAATACCAGTCAGCCAAGTGGTGACAGTATGTCAACTTTGGATTGGTTTTTAAGCGAGTTAATCCGTAAAGAAATTGTGGTATATGCTGTCAGCGGCAATCATGACAGTGCTGAGCATTTGAGTTTTGGAGCGGATATGTTTAAGAATGCAGGATACTATTTGTCAAAACCGTTTAAAGGGGAAGTGGTAGTATTTTCACGGCAGGATAGGTATGGCAAAGTCAATTTTTATTTGTTGCCTTATGTTACCAAATCACAGGTTAAGCGGGCTTATCCTGATGAGCCGGAACCCAAAACGATGGATGAAGCAATGCGGCTGGTTGTCAAACATATGAATGTTAAAAAATCAAGCCGTAATATTTTAGTGGCACATCAGTTTGTGACAGGGGCGGTTAAGGGTGATTCCGAAACGATTTCTTTGGGTGGGTTGGATGGAATAAATCCTGAAACTTTGGCAAAATTTAATTATGTGGCATTGGGACATATTCATAGGGCACAAAAAGTGGCGGATAATGCACGCTATGCGGGTACATTGTTGCAATATTCTTTTAATGAAGAAGGCAATAAAAGTGCTGTGGTGGTTGTGGATATGGATGGGGACGGCAACTGTAAGATTAAACAAATTCCAATCAAACCTTTACATGAATTGCATACATGGAAGGGCAGTTTTGAGGAAATAATGGCAAAACCTGAAACTTTAGATTATTTGCGGATTACATTGACGGACAAAACGGAAATAGTGGACGCATTTTACAAATTGAGGGCAAAATTCAAAAATTTGCTGGTGTTCACATACAAAGGCGAAACTATGGAAGCGGAAGGAATAGGGGACAATGCGGTTTATGACGCCAAGACTCCATTGGAACATTTTTTAGATTTTTATCAACAACAGAACGGACATGCTCCCAGCGAGGCACAATGTCAGATTGTTAAAAAGTTTTTGACGGAGGCGGAAAAATTATGAGACCTCTTTATTTGGAAATGCAAGGGTTTGGCCCTTATGGGAATAAGGTCAGTATAGATTTTACGCAGTTTGCCAATGGCGGGTTGTATTTGGTTACTGGGGAAACCGGCAGTGGCAAAACCTTTATTTTTGACGGAATCTGTTATGCTTTGTTTGGCTCTGTTTCCGGATCGGAACGGAAAACGGAAATGTTGCGGACGATTGGTTTGGACAATAGTGTGGAAACTTATGTAAAACTGGAATTTGTCTGTAAAAACAAGAAATATGAAATTACACGTAAACCTGCTTATGAACGTGAAAAAAAGCGTGGCACGGGTACTGTGACAGATAATGCAAGGGTTGAACTTACGGACGGTGTAAATACTTGGACAAGGCAGGAAGAAGTTGGGGCAAAGATTTATGAAATTATTGGTTTGACAGTTGAGCAGTTTAAACAGATTGTGATGATTGCACAGGGAAAATTTGCCCAAATTTTGCAGAAATCTACCAAAGAACGCAGGGAATTATTGCGGGAAATTTTCAACACCAATTTATATGTGAATTTGGAATATGCGGTAAAAGATGAGTTTAATAAGTTGGCGGGTGAGTATGCAAACCGCAAACGTGAAATTGGCGACAAAATTCACGAAATTACAGTTAGTGATGAAAGTTTGGCTATGGAGTTGCAGGAACTGCAACAGGCAGAGTTTGTAAATGTCCCACGGGTGTTGGAGCTGACAGCGGCCTTTGACAAGTTTGATGAAAAACTGTTAAAAAAATATGGTGGGGAAGAAGAACGGTTACAAAAAGAGAAAGCGGAATTGCAGGTCGTTTTGAACAAAATTAAAATCAAGGTGGCGCAGGAAGAAAAATTAGCCAAATTGCAAAAGGAAAAATCTAAGGCGGATAATGATGCGTCACAGGCACAAAAAGATGCTGGCAAAATCAGTGAGGCATTTCTGTTTTTTCGGGACAACGAAGTACAGAAAAACACTTTGGAAGCAACCCGTATGGAGTTACGCAATTTATACGGCTTGAGCCAAAGCAACAAAAAAGCATTGGAGCAAGTGTTGAATGACGGTAAAGATTTGCAGTCAGCCACAGAAAATGCCTTAAAAGAAAAAGCCAAATATGATGAAGTGTACCGTCAGTTTTTGTTGGCACAGGCAGGCATAATTGCGGAAACTTTGGAGGACGGCAAGCCCTGTCCTGTTTGCGGCAGTATTGAACATATACAGCCGGCACAATTAAGTGCAGATGCCCCAACAGAAGACGAAGTTAAAAATGCCAAAACGCTTTCTGATAAGGCGGAGGGTAACCGTCAGCGGACAAAAGGCAAACTGGACAGTGATACAAAGGTCAAAGAAAAAGCGTTTGAAGAGTTGATGAGTGCCGTTAATGAATTTTATGGCGATGATTTTTTAAATGTGGATTTGTCGGTTTTGGACAAGAAAATCCGTGAAGATGGTGAAAACACAGGAAAATCAATTAAGGAATTGGAAACGGCAGCTATTAATAAGCGGCGTGAACTGGGAATGGGACAGAATGAAGGTGTGGAGCAGTTTGAAAAGCGGGTACAGGAAATTGCCGCTAAAGCAATAGAACAGGCGGCCACGATTAATGGGGCAATAAAAAATTTGCAGGAAGAAATGCAAAAAACAACAGTTGACGGCAACAAAGATGTTGTGCAAAGTAAAATAGATGCCAATATTTCGGCATTGAACGCGGTCAAAGAACAAATTGACAGGGTTAAGGAGCGGAAGTTTGCCAATGCTCAGGCAGCTAAGTTTATCGTCGTAAAACAGGACCAGATGGCGGATATTGAGAGTAAGAGAAATGAAATTGATAATTTGTACCGCACTTTAAGCGGCAACTTAAATTTAGCAGGGGCAGCCAAACTGAGTTTTGAAACCTATATGCAGCAGGCATATTTTGACAGGATTTTGGCTTATGCCAATAATAGGTTGTTAAAAATTTCTCACGCGCGGTACAAGCTTGTGCGTAAAGATGATGCCGATGCCAAAGGAAATGCCAAAGTTGGCTTGGACTTAAATGTTAACGACACTCATAGTGGCAAGGAACGGAGCGCCAATTCATTAAGCGGCGGGGAAACCTTTATGGCGTCATTGGCATTGGCTTTGGGTATGGCGGATGAGGTGCAGGCAAGTGCCGGCGGAATTAATATTGAAACCATGTTTATTGATGAAGGTTTTGGATCTTTGTCCCGTGATTATTTAAATACAACAGTAGATGTGTTGGACACTTTGGCAGACAATAAACATCTTGTTGGCATTATTTCCCATATTGAGGAATTAAAAGAACGGATTGACCAACGGGTAGTAGTCAGCAAAAATGACAAGGGTTATTCCACAATAAGTGTGGAGATATAATAAGGAGGATAAAAAATGAAAATTATTGTTCCGACAGAAAACGGCAAATTGTGTGAACATTTTGGACATTGTGAAAGTTTTTCTTTTGCAGAAGTGGACGAAAATGCTAAAAAGATTATCAGTATAACAACAAAAATTCCTGAAGGAGGTACGGGATGCCACAGTATAAACTGGTTGGCATCTATGGGGGCAGAAGTTGTTTTGGCAGGTGGTATGGGGCCGCGTCCTATGATGGAGTTAATGCAAAACGGGGTTAAGGTAGTTTTAGGTTGCCCTGAATTACCTGTAAAAGAAGTGGTGGAACAATTTTTGCAGGGGACATTGGTGGCTGGTGAAAATACTTGCAGCGGCGGTGACCACGCACATTGTCATGGTGGGGCAGGTCACTGTCATCATGAATAAATTGCTTTGTGTAAACAGATAATAAAGTTAAAAGTATTTTATAAAAACTGCCATTTTTACAAAAATGCGTTCCCAATCTAACGTTAGATTACCCCTAATCTAACGTTAGATTTATTTTAGCTTTTTACACTTTGT
>JAGHTS010000316.1 GCA_018065225.1 Candidatus Phascolarctobacterium caballi | reverse complement strand
GTAATACAAGCCAAGAAAAAAACCACTGCCAAAATTATGGCTCCGCCACTGCCATAGTAATAATCACAAATTTTATTTAACAACAATGCTCCATTATCAATCAAACCTACAGTCCCAACAGAAACCAGTCCCACATACGCCAAAGCTGCATAGACAATCCCCAAGAAAAAGGCGGCAATAAAACCTGCATACAATGTTATTTTCAAGAAATCTTTTTCCGAAACAAAACCTTGGGTTTCAATAACCGCAATAGTTGCAGAGCCAAAAAGCATAGCACACAACAAATCCATTGTGTTATACCCTTCCAAAATTCCCTTTGTCAAAGGTTGGGTGACATATGCGCCTTGTGATGCCACATTCAAATCATTAATACCGAAAAAAGCGGCTCCCAACAACATTACCAAACCAATTAACAAAACAGGTGTCATCGCCTTGCCAAGCACATCTATAATTTTTGAAGGATGTACTGCCATCCAATAAGCAATAGCAAAGAATATTACAGAATAAACAACCATCCCCGCAAATTCATAATCAGGGTTAATCAGCAACATAATCCCCGCATTAAAGGAAGTAGCCGCCGTACGGGGGATAGCAAAAAACGGCCCAATACTTAATGCGCACAAAACCATAACAATTCTGGCATACATAGGAGAAACCGCTGACCCTGCGTCATCAGGACCTTTGTAACGGTTAGATGTCATTGCTATAATTCCCAACAAAGGTAAACCCACACCGCTAATGCAAAATCCCAAAGTCGCCAAAAAAGTATGTTCTCCCGCCAACTGCCCCAATACAGGCGGGAAAATCAAGTTACCTGCTCCAAAAAAGAAACTGAACAACATCAGCCCAACTGCCAATATAAATGACAAATTTACTTTTTTATCCATATTTTCCCCCTTCTCCGCTATTTGCCCATTATCAACCGATAATATTTTTTCTTGCCTTTACGGACAATCAAGCCGTCCGCATCAAACTGACTGCCATCCAACTTGGCGGCAACATCATTAACGGGAACATCTTTGACATACAAACCGCCCTGCTCAATCATCTGCCGTGCTTCCCGTTTGGAACTGAACACTTTGGCATTAACCAAAACATCTATCAACAAACTGCCAATCTGTTCAGGTTTTACATCAATAGTCGGAACATTGTCCAAATCACCGCCACCACCAAACAACGCTTCCGCCGCCTGTTGTGCTTTGATTGCTTCCGTCTCGCCGTGTACAAGTTTCGTCACTTCAAAAGCCAAAACTTTTTTTGCCTCATTGATTGCCGAATCTTTTAACCCGCCCAAACGGTTGACTTCCTCCATCGGCAAAAATGTCAGCAATGCCAAACATTTTTCAACATCCGCATCCGCCACATTCCGCCAATACTGATAAAAATCATAAGGACTGGTTTTTTCTGCATCCACCTACAACGCACCGCCAACAGTCTTGCCCATCTTCTCGCCCGTGCTTGTTGTCAAAAGACAATTTGTCATACAGAAAGCCGGCTTGTTCAGTTTGCGTCTGATTAACTCCACTCCCGCAATCATATTTGACCATTGGTCATCCCCGCCCAATTCCATAATACAGCCATACTTTTGATTAAGTGTATAAAAATCGTATGCCTGCATAATCATATAGTTAAATTCAAAAAATGTCAGTCCTTTTTCCCAACGCTTTTTAAAACATTCCGCCGTCAGCATCCTGTTGACACTAAAACAAGTGCCAACCTCCCGCAAAAGATTGACATAATTAAGTGACAAAAGCCAATCCGCATTATTGACCATAGTTGCTTTGCCGTCACTAAAATCAATAAAATGGCTCATCTGCTTTTTAAAACATTCAATATTATGGGCAATAAATTCAGGCGTCAACATCTTACGCATCTGGTCTTTGCCGCTTGGGTCACCAACCATACCCGTTCCGCCACCAAACAGGCAAATCGGGTGATGTCCCGCCCTTTGCATATGCGCCATAACCATCATGGCAATAAAATGTCCCACATGCAGAGAGTCCGCCGTCGGGTCAAACCCAATATAAAAAGTTATTTTCTCTTTTTCAAGAAGTTCCTTAATTTCTTCCTCATGGCTCATCTGAGCAATATAGCCACGCTCTTTCAACACATCGAAAACGGACATATTCCCCTCCAATAAACTGATTTTATAATTATATACTATATTATAGTTCATTACAACAACCCCTCATCTCTTGACGCAAAGAAACACCTATTTTATAATATAGTTTACAATCTTTGGAGGCAAAAATGAGAGATGACTTAGTTGTACCCGGCGAAGGGGAAGAAAATTATGTGCTTGCAAGGGATGCTGCTGTTGTAACCGTGCCGTTCAGCCCGTTGGAAGTACGTATGCAAAAGGAAAAGCCCCAAGTTTTTGAAAAATTGGTAGAATTAAAGAAAATTATGGGCGAAGAAAAATTTAAACGTCTTATCAGTAAAATACACAATATCAATTATGCCGATACCCGTATGCTTATTGTTGCCGAAAGCGAATTGCACCGCACCAATCTGGAACGGGAAGCATTGGGTGATTTGTCAAAAGCGTTTGGGGTGGACAATATCCGTATTGTGACACAAGGATAATCTTTGATTTTTCTTGACAACTATACGGTTGGCAGAATATAATACCAAACGTTGTACCCTTATTAGTCGGGGCGTAGCGCAGTTTGGTAGCGCGCTTGCTTCGGGAGCAAGAGGCCGTGGGTTCGAATCCCGCCGCCCCGACCACAAAAAAGATAAGTGCTTTGGTTTAGCCAAAGCACTTTTTTATTGTATATCTGCTTTAAAACATAAGCGATATTAACTAATATCAAGGGATATTAGTTAATATCCCCACCTTAAAAACAATATGTCATAGATTATTTTTTTGAAAAAGAGTGTCCAACCCTCCGCTTGTGTCATTGTTGTTGATGGTATCGTTTCTTTTTGTCTGCAAATAGATATGTCATTTTCACGGCACATTTATTTGAAGACAAAGGTTTTCACTCATTTTTATTTTCTCCTTTCACAAATTTTTCATAAATTCTGCGTAACACCGCACTAATAATAGAAACCGTAATCATAATTCCAAGAATTATTGGTTTAGCGTTTTTTTCTCCATCCCATTCACGAGAATAAATCTTATAACCACATATAACGGCAATAACCGTCAAAGTCAAAAAATTTTGAACCCTGTCTATGGGCTTTTTTTTGTTGGAAAAAACACCTAACATATAAGAAAAGACAACAACGCCAATTGACACAGAAATTGTAATTGCCATTTCCCTGCTAATTTTATTTGTATTATAAAAATAGCCAAAATAACCGATTATCAAAATTGTCAAGATAGTAATTAAAAAACATTTTATGGTGGACTGTTCTTTATATTCTGTTGTTTTCTCTTTCTCATCCCCTTTCTGCAATTCTGTTTTTTCTTTTGTTTGTTCGTCTTGA
>JAGHTS010000102.1 GCA_018065225.1 Candidatus Phascolarctobacterium caballi | reverse complement strand
TTGTTATACTATATAAAAATAATAAAAGAAACAATAGAATATTTTTTAACATAATAACATTATATTATAACACAATAACACAACGTAGTAAAAAAACATAATAAAAAAGTCGTTCCTTTAAGAACGGCTTTTAACGATTTAATTCAAATAATACAATGGCTGCTGCGACCGCCACATTTAAACTTTCCGCCCTGCCTTTCATAGGTATATATACCCGTTTATTGGCACTTTTAAAAAGTACTGAACTTACGCCATTTGCTTCATTGCCAACAATAACCGCCGTTTTTTTATTCACTTTGGTATCGTAAATACTTTCACCGCCAATTAACGCAGTTGTAACGGTTTCATAATGATAATGCATTGAACTTTCTAAAAACTCTGCCTCAGTAATATTTTCCACAACGGGAATGTGAAACAAAGACCCCATAGAACTGCGTACCGCCTTTGATGAAAAAGCATCAACACTGCCACTAAGAGCCACTACCCCGCCTATACCAGCTGCATCCGCTGTTCTTAACATAGTCCCGAAATTTCCCGGATCCTGTACCCTGTCCAAGACAAGTATCATTTTGCCTGTTCCAAAAATGTCATCCAAATTGTATTTTGGCAACCCGCAAACTGCAATAACACCTTGTGGGGAACTGGTATCTGCAATCTGTGCCATATACCCTTCATATGCTTCAGATATGACAATACCCTTTTTTTCTGCTTTTTTTAACAGTGCATTAACGCGTTCATCATCAGTCGGGACGAAAAAAATAGTTTTCGTATTGCCGTATTCTACCGCTTCCTCCACAGCCCTAATTCCCTCAACCAAGAATTCCTGACGTTCCTGACGGTACTTTTTCTGTTTCAAAAAAGCCGCTGTTTTCACAGCGGCTTTTGTTGTTTTAATCATTACTTGGATGCCTTTGCAATTTCTACTAATTTTGCAAATGCCGCAGCATCGTAAATTGCCAAATCTGCCAAAACCTTACGGTTCATTTCAATCCCTGCCTTTGACAAGCCATTAATAAAACGGCTATAACTCATTCCATTGGCACGGGTTGCAGCATTGATACGTGCAATCCACAAACGACGATATTCACGTTTTTTGGCACGACGGTCACGACGGGCATACATCAGCCCTTTCATTACACTTTCATTTGCCTTTTTAAATTGACGATGACGGGTACCACGGAATCCGCTTGCCAATTTAATAATATGCTTATGACGACGATGTGCTGTCACACCTACTTTAATTCTTGCCATTTCCTTTTACCTCCTTATGCGTATGGGAGCATCTTTTGAATATGCTCCTTATCTGTCCTGTCAACAATCAAAGCTTTTCTCAACTGACGTTTACGCTTCGGAGATTTATGCTCCAAAATGTGACTTTTAAAATTTTTGTACGCTTTAAATTCACCTGTTGCAGTTTTCTTAAAACGTTTTGCCACTGCACGGCGTGTTTTCATTTTTGGCATTTATAGTTCCTCCTTCTATTTTGCCGGTTTGGGGGCAATAATCATTATCATATTCCGCCCCTCAAGTTTTGGAATTCGCTCCACAACCGCAATATCCTTTAACCTGTCTGACACCCTTTTTAGCAATTCTTCACCGAGCTCAGGATGTGCAAGCTCCCTACCACGAAACATAATTGTACATTTCACTTTATCGCCATCATCCAAAAACCTTGAAGCATTTTTCAGTTTGACATCAATATCATGGTCTTCAATTCCCGGGCGAAACTTTACTTCCTTGACATCAAAAACCTTTTGTTTCTTACGTGCTTCTTTTTCCCGTTTTTGCTGCTCATAACGATATTTTCCGTAATCCATAATACGACATACAGGAGGTTTGGCTGTAGGTGCAATTTCCACCAAATCCAAATGCCGCTCATAAGCAATTTCCAACGCTTCACGTGGACTCATCACTCCAAGCTGCTCGCCTTCACTGCCTACCACCCTAATCTCACGGATACGAATCTGCTCATTAATACGTGGCTCTTCTTTAGCTATGGTTTTCACCTCCATCAAAATACAAAATAAAACGCGGACAGACAATAATCCACCCGCGAATAAAAAACCATTTTATTCAACCCTGTCGGGTAAATACCGCAAGGTGAGAAGCGAGTGGCTTCTGCTTTGTTTTGTGCTGTTATATTATCACCTATGTCTTTGTTTGTCAACTATACCTTATGAAAAAATCCGTAAAGCGATTCTGCCGCCAACCTGTTCATCCCCGTTGTACTTGCCAAATCATCAATACTTGCCGCATGCATTGCTTCCAACGTCTTATATCTTTTCCACAACTCCGTACGCCGTTTTGGTCCAATCCCGTCCACATGGTCAAGCACACTTACCAAATTACGTTTTGCCCGCAATTTTCGGTGAAAAGTAATGGCAAAACGATGTGCCTCATTTCTTATCCGCTGAATTAAATGCAAAGCACCGCTTTCACGGGGTAATACTATGCTTTCAGATTTACCCTCAACAAAAATTTCTTCATTTTTTTCTGCCAATCCCACCACAGGCAATTCTTTTAATCCTAACCCCCTGATAATTTCCAACGCGCTGGACAACTGCCCTTTGCCCCCATCAATAACCACCAAATCAGGCAAATCTTCATAATCATGGTATCGGCGATAGACAACTTCCTGCATAGATTTAAAATCATCAGGCTTTCCCTCCGCACTTTTTATTTTATATTTTCGGTAATCTTTCTTTGCTGCTGTACCGTTTCTGAATACTACCATGCTTGCCACCGTTTCACTGCCCTGCGTATGACTGATATCAAAACAATCCATTCGCTCCAATGGTTCTTTTAAACCCAATGCCAACTGCAACTCCTCTGCCGCCGCCAAATCATCTTTTAAATGCAAATTTTCCAGTTTCAAACGGTCTTTCATTAATTTTTTAACCCTGCCGGTCACTGCCTTATGTCCCTCATTCAAACTTGCCAAAGAATTCAGCAAATCACGGAAACGTATGGCATCTTCATAATTCAACTGTTCCGATGCCTGTTCCATTTTCTTTTGCAAATCCTGCTCCAAATCTTTCGTCCGTCCAGCCAGTACCATACAAACACATTCCACCATTTGCTTATAATCTCTCTTGCCAATAAATCCTGCACAAGGTCCCAAACAACGCTTGATATGATAATTCAAACAAGGTCTGTTACCCATTTTGGAACAAGTCCTGAGCGGGAACAATTTTTTCAAAAGTTTCAGCATAGAGTGCATAGCCCCTACATCCGCATAAGGTCCAAAATAAGTCGCCCCGTCTTTTAACAAAGTCCTGCTTGTAAAAACACGGGGAAACTCTTCCTGCACAGTCACTTTAATATACGGGTAACTCTTATCATCTTTTAGAGATATATTATAACGTGGGCGGAATTTTTTTATCATATTACATTCTAAAATCAATGCTTCCGCCTCACTTTGGCACAAAATTGTTTCAAAATCCGCAATTTGCTCCACCATTGCACGGACTTTGGGACTGTGGGCAGACAAATTTCTGAAATAATACCGCACCCTGTTTTTTAAATTTATCGCCTTACCAACATAAATTACCCTGCCGTCAGCATCCCTCATCAAATAAACTCCCGGCTGTTCCGGCAAAACTGCAATATTTTGTTGAAGCTGCTTGCTAATTTCCACTTTTCCCACCTTTTCCCATTGTAAATAGTACCACAAATTCCCCTGCTCATTCAACCATTCCTTAAAATATCACAATTTGTTAAATAATAGTTTGATAATCATTTATATATATG
>JAGHTS010000135.1 GCA_018065225.1 Candidatus Phascolarctobacterium caballi | reverse complement strand
TTATAATATTTAGTAATTTATTTTAAATATAGAGGAGCTTGAAATGAACTTGAATAAATTTGTTTGTACCGCTATTGCTTTATGTGTTTGCGGTGTAAATGCTATAAGTTTTGCTTACGAAACGGGAGAACGTTCCAAAAAAATTTTTGAAGATTTGTTGAACCCTTCAAAACATAATGTTCATATAGTATTAATACAAAAAATTGATATGGGTGAAGTATTAAGCAATGAGGCATATCAACAATTGGAACCGGAAGAAAGAATTCATTATAACCGTTACGAATATAATGAAACCAGTGCCTTGTGTGCAGAACGGCAAACCACCTATGACGGCAATGGCAGAATCATCAAAGACATCAATACCTTTGCCAAAGAAAACCAATGGTTCAGCATTGATTATGTCAACAAAACCTATGACCGCCTGCCGGAACTGTTAGGCATGGTTAAAAATTTCCGTGAAACTTTTGTTCCCTATTTTGAAGACAGTATGCCCGAAAGCGGTTTTGACGATTACACCGGCTACGATTACGACAAACGCTACAAATCTGATAAAGAAGTATATTTTTATTTTGAAAAAGATACTGATATATTAAAAGGATACGAAATTTCTGGATACCCCCGTTACAATGTTATGGAATTTAGCCAAGAAGTAGATGTAAAGCGGGCATTTGCATTACCACTTGAAGATTATTTGCGTCAACCCAACGAAGCAATGCGTGCTTATGCCACCAAATTAATTGCTTCCAGAAGCAAAAAGAAATCTAAATAATTATTTAATCAACAAAAAAGCAGATGTTTATTTTATAAACATCTGCTTTTTTGTTGCCAATTCACTAACCTAAAAACCAAATTTATGCTCAAATTTTAAAATCAAAGGTATTGTCCAAGAAATTGCAAATACTCTTAAAAGCTGATATGCCAAAATTGTAGGAGTATCAGCCCCCATAGACAATCCTGCAATGTTCATTTCACTAATACCTCCCGGGCTCATCGCCAAAAAGCCCGTAATAATATCAACACCATACCACATTCCCATCATTTTTGCGGCAAAATAACTTGCCGCAATTAAAAACGCCGTTCCCAAAAGCATGGCAGGCAAAAGTTTTTTTGCTTCCCATACCCGTCGCAAATCCATCAACATCCCCATACTGATACCCACAAAAATTTGTGCCGACCACAACAACAATGTGGGCAACGGACTGACCGGCTGCACAAAGATTGCACACAATGCCGTAGGCACTACCGGTCCCAAAAGCCACGGAATTGGAATATGAAATTTCAAAAAGAATAATGCCCCACTCAATGCCAAAGGCAAAAAACACAACCAATGTAAAGCATTTGGGTCAACCTGCCGTATAACTTCCGTCACATGAGCATCAAACAAAGTAATTACCAAAAACGGTAAAGTAAAAACTACACCAAAATAACGGATAATTTGCATAACCATCACCACATTAGGGTCAAAACGCTTGTTATCATGTACAATTACCATTACCAAACTCATACCGCCGGGCATCATCCCCAAAATGCAACTTAAAAAATCTTCGTGCAAAAACTTGGCAATCAACCACGCAATTAAAACACCCACCCCAATCATAAACACAGTAGACACCAAAATCATACCAAACTGGTCTGCAAAATCATAACATGCTGCCAACGTAACATTGGAACCAATAGCATAACCAACCACCATTAGTCCGACATTACGATAACTTACAGGCCAGTCATCCCACGGGTCACGCATATCTGCTGCAATCACTCCAACAATAAGGGCGGCAAACATAAACGGAATAGGAATATTTAATTGGAAAAAAATAAAGCCGATAATTGCCGCCACAACGAACAATATCAGCCTCCTTCCCAATTTTAGCATTCAGGTAAAATATCCTCCATCAAACGATTTATAAGTTTTCCCCGTTCAGCATTATCCAATGACGAATATAAAACAATTTCTTTATCTTGTAAATTTAATTCTTTCTTAAACAATGCCCGTTGGGCCATTGCCTGATTTTTGCTTAATTTATCTGATTTGGTCAATACCAACAAAACATTACGACCACAATCTTTTAACCACTCAAAACACTGCAAATCATTTGCCAACGGTTTATGACGGATATCAATCAACTGACACACCGTCACAATACCCTGTGCTTTTTCCAAATATTTGCCAATAAATCCGCTCCACACATCTTTATCTGTTTTACTCGTTTTAGCAAAACCATAACCGGGCAAATCCACAAAATGAAACTTCAACCGCAAATCAGAATTTTCATCCGTACATTTGGCATCTATTTCATAAAAATTTATAGTTTGTGTTTTTCCCGGAGTACTACTTACCCGTGCCAAACCATTTTGCCTGCACAAAGAATTTATCAATGAAGATTTGCCGACATTACTGCGGCCGATAAATGCCACCTGTGTCAATGCCACAGGATACTGCTCCGGTTTAACTGCACTTGTCACATATTTTGCTTTAATAATATTCCAATTTCTCATCTGTTAACTATACGAAAGAATAATTACTTTTCCAATGCCAGTTTCAAAACTTCATCCACCCGTTTCACTCCCACAAATTTCATTTCATCTTTAACATTTTGTGGCAATTTTTCCAAATCTTGCAAATTGTTTTCAGGTAATAATACGGTTTTAATGCCTGCCCTATGTGCCGCCAACATTTTTTCTTTAATTCCACCTACCGCCAAAACTTTGCCACTTAATGTAATTTCACCCGTCATTGCCAACGCTTTTTTTGTCTTACGCCCTGTCAATGCCGATACCATAGCGGTAATCATAGTAACTCCAGCGCTGGGCCCATCTTTAGGAATTGCCCCAGCCGGGCAATGAATATGAATATCTTCAGTTTCAAAGACATTCTGCCTTATCCCTAAACTTTTAGCCCTACTACGAATATAGGTAAATCCTGCCTGTGCTGATTCCTTCATCACATCACCCAACTGCCCTGTCAAAGCAAGATTGCCTTTACCTCCAAAAGTTACAACTTCCACTTTCAACAATTCCCCGCCAACACTTGTCCAAGCCAGCCCATTAACAGTCCCAACTTCACCTTCAATTTCATTTTTATCACGTACAAAAATTGCGGGTCCCAATACTTTTGTCAAATTTCGTACAGAAATTTTAATTTTAGTTATTTCCCCATTAGCTATTTTCAAAGCAACTTTGCGACACAATTCTGCAAGTTTTCTTTCCAAATTCCGTACACCGCTTTCCATAGTATAATCACGGATAATACGACGAATTGCATCCTCATCTATTTTAAGAATACTTTCATTAAGCCCGTTTTCCTGCAACTGACGTGGGAACAAATGCTGTACTGCAATCTG
The DNA here is from genome assembly GCA_018065225.1 of Candidatus Phascolarctobacterium caballi. Lineage (GTDB taxonomy): Bacteria > Bacillota > Negativicutes > Acidaminococcales > Acidaminococcaceae > Phascolarctobacterium_B > Phascolarctobacterium_B caballi. The sequence goes on along the minus strand of JAGHTS010000135.1, from coordinate 1,788 downwards.
CAATTTTTCTTCTTCTGTATAACTGCTTAACTCAATAATTTCCATACGGTCGCGCAATGCCAAAGGTATTGTTTCAGTACTATTGGCTGTCACAATCCAAAATACTTTACTTAAATCAAAAGGAAATTCGATATAATGGTCACTAAAAGTACTGTTTTGTGCAGGGTCCAACGCTTCCAACAAAGCGCTTCCCGGGTCACCATGAGAATCCTTGCCTAATTTATCAATTTCATCCATACAAATCAACGGGTTAAGACAACCGCAAGATTGTACAGCATGAATTATCCTACCTGAAATCGCACCTACATAAGTACGACGATGCCCGCGAATTTCAGCTTCATCATGCACACCGCCCAAACTTAAACGATAATATTTACGTCCTATTGCTTCTGCCACACTTGATGCCAAACTGGTTTTCCCAACTCCGGGAGGTCCTACCAAACAAATAATCGGCGAATGTCCGTCCTTTTTTAATGTCCGTACAGCCAAAAATTCCAGAATACGCTCTTTAACCGTTTCCAATCCGTAATGGTCACGGTTCAATACCGTTTCTGCAAATTTTATATCATAATTTTCTTCTTCAACTTTTCCCCAAGGCAACCCCAATAATGCATCCAAATAATCACGAATAACTCCACCTTCCGGTGTCGCAGTAGGTAATTTTTCCAAGCGGTTCAACTCACTGGCAACCTTGTCTGCCACATCCTTTGGCAATGGCAATTCTGCTGCTTTTTTACGGTATTTGGCAATCTCATCAAGCACATCTTCCCCATCACCAAGTTCCTTATGAATTACCTTTATTTTTTCCCGCAAATAATAATCTTTTTGATTTTTATCAATTTGTGTTTTCGTTTCATCTTCAATATTTTTACGGATTTTAGCAAATTCCACTTCTTTGGTCAGCAAATGCAACAAATGTATCAAACGACGTTTAACATCCACTTCACCCAACAAATTTTCCTTTTCTTCCAATGAAATTGGTAAATATCCGGAAATCATATCACCAACTGCCACAGGGTTTTTCTGTTGTTTAAAGGCATTCACCACATCATCTTGAACTTTTTTTGTAAGTTGTGCCCACTGCTCAAAACTTTCAATAAGCATTGTCCGTAACACTTCCTCATCCGGACCAGCAACACGCATAAAATTCAATATATCATACGCACAATCAATATACCCTTGATTGGCATCTGCATCACGCACATCACCTATTTCTACACGTTCCAATCCTTCTACTACAAGCCGTAACGCACCGTTAGGCAGTTTCATTACCTGTTTGATAACTGCCATAGTCCCATGCCTAAACAAATCATTGGGAGTGGCTTCATTGACTTCTCCATTTTTTTGTGCCACCAACAATAATTTGCGATCACCGCCCATTACTGCTTCAATAGCTTTTAATGATTTTTGTCTGCCAACATCAAGATTAATAACCATACCCGGAAAAATTATCATTCCCCGTACGACTAATATTGGTAACCTCTTTGTCAAATCCATTTTCTACCTCTTTTGCTAAAAACGGGAATGTTAATATCATTCCCGTTAATTTAATCCTTAAATATTACATCTGGCTGCTGTTTTTTCGTAACAGTTTGTTCTGTAACAACAACTTTCTTAATATTTCCCTGACTGGGAATATCATACATTACATCCCGCATAATATTTTCAATAATCGCCCTTAAACCTCTGGCTCCTGTTTTTCGTTTCAACGCCAAATCTGCAATCGCCGACAATGCCTTATCCTCAAATTCAAGTTCCACCCCATCCATTGCCAACAATGCTTTATAT
>JAGHTS010000283.1 GCA_018065225.1 Candidatus Phascolarctobacterium caballi | reverse complement strand
TTTGTTTATGACCGTTACAGGACAGGTGTTTTGTAACGGTTTTTCTTTTGCAATTATCTTAAGATATTTTAAAAATATCTTAAGATAATCGTTGAAAAATTTAAGAAAATCCATTTACAGGTGTTTTTAGGAGGAAAAAATGAGTGAAAAGTTGGACTTCAAGGTAATCGAATGTGGTGGAACGCCTTATGAGATTGGTTATGCTCATGGAAGTCAGGCAAAAGATGAGATTATGAACAGTATCAAGACTTATGCGGATATGTTCACCACCTATGGCAATATGGATTGGGAGATTGCCAAGAGGTTGTCCAAGAACTACATCAGGTTTATTGAACAGTTTGACAAAGACCTTATGGAAGAAATCAGGGGTTTGGCTGAAGGAGCCGGCTTAGATATCTATGACATTTTGGCATTGAATGCCAGAAGTGAAGTTATCCTGATGAAGGGAAATGAGCATTTGACGGATGGCTGTACCTCTGTGTCTGCTACTCCGGATGCCACCAGAAAAGGATATACCTTTTTGGCTCAAAATTGGGATTGGAAAGCTTCTCAAATCGCATCCGTTATTGTTTTGAAAATCAATCAGGAAAATTTGGAAAAACCCAATGTTACTATGGTTACTGAAGCCGGTATTATTGGCAAGGTGGGCTTTAACAGTTGTGGTGTTGGGGTTTGTCTTAATGCTTTAGGTACAAAGGGACATCACAACGGTGTGCCTCTGCATGTGATTTTGCGTGGCATTTTGAACAGCAGAAAAATCAGTGATGCTGTAGAATGTATTAACTGGTTGCCGAATGCCTGTGCTGCCAATTTTATGATTGGTTCTTCCTGTGGTGAAGTTTTGGACATAGAAAAGACCCCATGGGATTTTGACGGCATTTATCCTAAGGATGGAGTTATGGCTCATGCTAATCATTTCTTGACGGAAAGATTGCGGGCGCAGGATACCAGCCGTTTTATGGCACCAGATTCTCTTCTGCGTTATGGTGTGGCTGACAAACTCTTACATGAACACAAGGGGAATATTGATGAAAACATCATTAAGGCGATTTTGAGCGACCATCGTGATTATCCCGACTCCATTTGTGCCCATGAGGATCCGTTGGACAGGCCTTCCTACCGGATGTGTACAGTGTTCTCTGTAGTTATGAATTTGACCAACTTAAAAATGGAGTTGCTGAAAGGTAAACCCTGTGAAGGCGAATATAAATTGGTTGAGTAAATTCCAACAAATTTATAAAAGGGTAAAATGTTTGTAAGGTAATAAACATAAAAATAGGTGATTTGCAAAATAAAAATCGTCACTTTTAAAAGTGACGATTAATTTTTTATTGGCAGGGGCAGAAGGAATCGAACCCTCAACCAACGGTTTTGGAGACCGCTACTCTACCAGTTGAGCTATACCCCTATGGAGCGGAAAACGAGGCTCGAACTCGCGACCCCAACCTTGGCAAGGTTGTGCTCTACCACTGAGCTATTTCCGCAAATGGCGACCCGGACGAGACTCGAACTCGTGACCTCCGCCGTGACAGGGCGGCATTCTAACCAACTGAACCACCGGGCCGTATGTAACTGCATAAAGCAGTTATTGCAAATTATTTGCCGTTAACTTTTTTGGCAAGATTAGATTTTTTACGTGCAGCATTATTTTTATGAATAACATTTTTATGTGCTGCTTTATCAATCAAACCTGTTGCAACCTTAAGTGCTGCTTTGGCTTCTTCGGTTTTGCCTGCTTCTGCTAAGGTTTTAACTTTACGTGACGCGGTATGCACTGCTGATTTTAATTGAGTGTTTTGTGCATTGCGTTTTGCATCGGTTTTTACGCTACGAATAGATGATTTAATATTAGGCATTATGTTCACCTCCTGTTTCAAAGATACCAAAATATATTACCATGTCTGGGTTATTTTGACAAGTTTTTTATAAAAATTTATTGCGGTGTGTTTTGCTGTAATGTTATAATGTCAAAGTGTTAATTCAAAAGGAGTGTACAATGGAGCAAAGTCATATAAGGAATTTTTCAATTATAGCCCATATAGACCATGGTAAATCAACATTGGCAGACCGTCTGATAGAAATGACCGGGACGCTTTCCAAACGGGAAATGCAGGAACAGATTTTGGATTCTATGGATTTGGAAAAAGAGCGTGGTATTACAATTAAAGCACAAGCGGTGCGGAGTATTTATAAGGCGAGGGATGGGGAAGAATATATGCTGAATTTTATTGATACTCCCGGTCATGTTGATTTTAATTATGAAGTCAGCAGGGCTTTGGCGGCGTGCGAAGGGGCGCTTTTGGTAATTGATGCCACTCAGGGAATTGAGGCACAGACATTGGCAAATGTGTATTTGGCGTTGGATAATGATTTGGAAATTATTCCGGTAATTAATAAGATTGATTTGCCAAGTGCTGACCCCGAAAAGGTGAAAAAAGAAATAGAAGAAGTTATTGGCATTGATGCAAGTGATGCAGTGTTGTGCAGTGCCAAGACAGGTGAAGGTATTGAAGATGTTTTGGAAGCAATTGTCAAATGTGTACCTCCGCCAAAAGGCAGTGAAAATACTTCTTTGAAAGCCTTGGTTTTTGATTCCAAATTTGATGCTTATAAAGGGGTGATGTTATATATCCGTTTGTTTGATGGTGTAATTCGTCCCGGTATGAAGATTAGAATGATGGCGACAGGTGCTGTTTTTGATGTAACAGAAGTGGGAGTTTTTAAACCAAATATTATAAATGTGAATGAATTACGTGCCGGACAGGTAGGTTTTTTTGCCGCTTCAATTAAGACAGTAAAGGAAGCACGGGTTGGCGATACAGTAACGGACGCAGAAAACCCTACGGACAAACCTTTGGCTGGATACCGTAAAGCAACGCCTATGGTCTTTTGTGGGTTGTATCCTGTTGAGAATGCAGAATATGATAATTTGCGGGATGCATTGGAAAAGTTACAATTAAATGATGCTTCTTTAGTGTTTGAACCGGAAACTTCGGTAGCATTGGGATTTGGTTTTCGTTGCGGTTTTTTGGGATTGTTACATATGGACGTAATAAAAGAACGTTTGGGGCGGGAATATAATTTAAATCTTATAACAACCGCACCAAACGTAGTATATGAGGTTTTTTACACTAACGGCGATGTAAATTTGATTGAAAATCCTTGTTTGTTTCCGGACCCGAATGTAATTGATCATGTGGAGGAACCTTTTGTTAATGCCACGATTATTGTACCGAAAGATTATGTTGGACCGGTAATGGAACTCAGTCAGGAAAAACGGGGCATTTATGATAACATGACTTATCTTGATGAAAATAGGGTGATGTTACACTATTCTTTGCCTTTGGCGGAGATTATATATGATTATTTTGACAGGTTAAAATCTATGACTAAAGGATATGCTTCGCTTGACTATGAATTGTCAGGTTATAAAGATACTAATTTGGTAAAAGTTGATATTTTATTGAATGGAGAGCAGGTGGATGCTTTGTGTGCTATTGTGCATAAAGAAAGTGCACAACGGCGTGGCAGGGCATTGGTTGAGAGGTTGCGTAGTTTGATTCCACGTCAGCAGTTTCAAATTCCGGTACAGGCAGCAATTGGAAGTAAAATTATTGCCCGTGAGGATGTGGCGGCATTGCGAAAGGATGTGCTTGCAAAGTGCTATGGTGGGGACATCAGCCGTAAGCGTAAGTTGTTGGAAAAGCAAAAAGAAGGCAAGAAACGGATGAAGCAGGTTGGTACTGTTGAATTGCCGCAAGAGGCATTTATGGCAATTTTACAAATGGACAAATGATAAAAAAAAGTTTTAAGGTGCATGGAGTATATGTTCATGTGCCTTTTTGCAAACGAAAATGTTTATATTGTGATTTTTTCAGTTGTGCCAGTGACAATACTGAATTGATGTTGCAGTATGCAGATGCGGTATGCTGTCAGATAGAACAGACGCAGGCAGAAGTTACAGATTATGCAACAATATATTTTGGTGGTGGGACACCAAGTATTTTGCCTGTAGATGGGTTAATCAGGATTGTTGAAAAATTAAAACAATGTGGATTTTGGCAAATGCCAAAGGAAGCAACGATTGAGTGCAATCCGGGTACAGTGGATTTAGATAAATTGCAGGTGTACCGTCAGTTGGGGTTTGACCGAATCAGTTTTGGAGTACAGAGTTTTAACAATAATGAATTACAGATCATTGGACGTATTCATAATGCGGATGATGCGTTAACGGCAGTTGCTTTGGCAAAGGCAGTGGGATTTAAGAGGATTAATGTTGATTTGATTTATGGTTTGCCTTTACAAAACTTAAACAGTTTCCAATATTCTTTACAACAATTTTGTAGTTTGAATTTATCCCATTTGTCATTGTATAGTTTGATTTTAGAAGACGGTACATCGTTAAAAACTATGGTGGATAATGGTCAAATTAAAATGCCGGATGAAAATTTAACGGCAGATATGGATGATTGGGTGCAAAAGTTTCTTTTGCAGCATGGGTATAAACGTTATGAAATTTCTAATTATGCCAAAACAGGTGAAGAGAGTAAACATAATTTGGTTTATTGGAATTATTTGCCCTATATCGGGTTTGGGGCAGGGGCGACGGGTTTTGATGGTTGGACAAGATATAAAGGTGTGGAAAATATTGGGCAGTATATTCAGTCACCACTTGCAGTTGAGAAGGAGCATTTAACTTGCGATAATATTTATAGCGAATTTATGTTTATGAATTTACGAAAAGTGGATGGTGTAAGGTTGAAAGAATATAAGGAACGTTATGGAGAAGATATTATTGATAAAACTTTGACAAAAATAAATACTTGCATTGAAGACGGGTTGGTAGAATACGACGATAAAAAAGATGTTTTACGGTTAACGGAAAGAGGAATGTCTTTGGGAGATTTAGTGTTCAGCAAATTTGTGTAAATGATATTTGTAAATGTATAAAAGAAGGATTGGTAAAAGAAATGAAGATTGAATTGCAATTTGATAAAAAAACAAAAAATTTTTCAGAAATCGTGATTAAGGAGTTGAAACTATTACAACCAGATGTGGAGATTGTTACTGCTGGTGAAGGTGATAATGTTTGGCATTTATTTGGAGAGAAAAGTAAAATATCTGATGACGTAAAATTGACATTTGATAATTTGGGTATGTGTTGCGGAGTAAAAGGTCAAGATTATTTTTTGAAGATAGATGGAGAGGTTTATAATCGTTTGCAATATGAAGAATTTATTAAATTGGCAAAGCGGTACGGTATTAAATTGGGAGCAAGCAGGTATTGGTTATTAGTGCAACTGACGTTTCCGTTTAATTTTTGGAGTTTGACCAAGCAACAAAGTATTATAACAAAAATACGCAGACAACAATACCGTGTATTGACAGCGATATGTTTGCAAAATTAAAAGGGGGGTTGCAATGGGAAAAATTATGGTTGTAGGGCTTGGTCCCGGAAAAAGTGAATATTTGTCTTTGGAAACATTAAATCTTTTACGTTCGCAGACAGTGGTTTTGCGTACTGCAATACATCCTACTGTGGAATATTTGCGACAAGAAAAAATATCATTTACAAGTTGCGATGATTTGTACGAAACTGGCAAGGATTTTGAAACTGTCTATCAGACAATTGTGCAACGTATTTTAAATTTTGCACAAGATAAAGATGTGGTGTATGCAGTACCGGGCAGCCCATTGGTAGCAGAACGTACAGTGGTGCTTTTACGTGAACAGGCACAAACAAGAAAAATAGAACTTGTAATTAAACCTGCATTAAGTTTTTTGGATTTGGCATATACCAGTTTGCAAATTGATCCAATTGACGGATTACGCATTATAGATGCTGCGGATAAGGATGCTTTACAGGAAGCAGGTAATTATCCATTGATGATAACACAAGTTTATTCGCAGTTTGTTGCCGGAGATGTAAAACTGGCTTTGATGGACACGTTGCCAGATGATTACGATATTTATTTTTTGCGTAATCTTGGTTTGGATGATGAGGAATGTCGTAAAATTAAATTGTTTGAACTTGACCGTCAGGAGAATATTGATCATTTGACTTCGGTTTATATTCCACAACAAGAAAAGCCAAAATCCAAATATAAATTTGATATTACACCTTTAACAGATATTATGCAGATATTACGTGAGCCGGGTGGGTGTCCTTGGGATAGGGAACAAAATCATAAATCTATACGTCAAAATTTTATTGAAGAAGTGTATGAATTTTTGGAGGCGGTGGATACAGATGATGTGGCGGGTATGCGTGAAGAACTTGGGGATGTGTTAATGCAAGTTGTTTTTCATGCACGTATGGCACAGGAAGCAGAACGGTTTGATTTGCAAGATGTAATTGACGAGGTCACAGATAAATTAATCAGGCGTCATCCACATGTGTTTGGTGATGTTAAGGTTGATAATAGTACACAAGTTTTGTCAAATTGGGATGCAATAAAGAAACAGGAGAAAACTGAACGCAAATCAGTATTAGATGGTGTAACTAAAGATTTACCGTCGTTGTTGCGGGCATACAAATTGCAAAGTAAAGCGGCAAAAGTTGGATTTGATTGGCATACAGCAGACGAGTGTTGGCAAAAGGTGGATGAAGAAATAAAAGAATTGCAAGAAGCAATACAGGAAAATGATAAAACTCATACTGAAGAAGAATTAGGGGATTTGCTTTTTGCCATTGTTAATTTTGCACGCAAATATAAAATTGAGCCGGAAGTTGCTTTGAATGGTACTAACAATAAATTTGTACGGCGTTTCAGCTATGTTGAAGACCAAGTTAAAAAAAGTGGTAAAAATTGGGAAGATTTTGACTTACCACAATTAGATGTGTTTTGGTGTCAAGCAAAACACAAGAAAATGTAAAGAAAATTGCTGAAAAACCACATTTTGTGGTACAAAATTGATAAAATTGTAAAGAAATGTATGAAAATACGTAATTTCTTAATTATGAAACGCATTTTTCCCCACAGGTACTGGACAAAACGACTTTTTGTGTTACAATAACAACGTAAATACGGGATTTGGTTGTGCCTTGCAACCGAAATAACCCGTGAAAGTATTTTGACAAGAGAATAGGAGGTTTTCTCATGAACAAGACAGAATTGATCGAAGAGATCGCAAAGAAAGCAAAATTGAGCAAAAAAGATGCTACTGCAGCATTGACCGCATTTATTGATGCAGTTGTTGGCGCTGTAGCAAAGAAGAAAAAAGTTCAATTGGTTGGTTTTGGTACTTTTGAGTCCCGTAAGCGTAAAGCTCGTGTAGGCAAGAATCCTCGTACCGGCGCTACTTTGAAGATTGCTGCTGCGACCGTTCCTGCTTTTAAAGCTGGTAAAGCATTCAAAGACAAAGTTAACAAATAATTTTGTTATTGTTATACCCGGTCGAAATATGGCCGGGTATATTTTGTTTACGGAGTTGAGGTGTGTTGCAATGTTGGGAACTAAACGCAAACAGGTGTGTAGGGACAGAAAAATATTGAGATATGTTGTTACGGTATTTTTGGTGATTTGTATTGCATCAATTGGTCGTCAGGTATGGCATTTATATGAGTTGCAACATGAAACATCCCAAACTAAGATTCGTATTGAAAAACTTAAAGCAGAACAAGAGAAATTGAAGAGTGAAAAAGAAAAATTGCATACATCAGAATATGTGGAACAAATTGCCCGTGAGGACTATAATATGGTTGGCAAAAACGAGGTGCCAATTTTTATTGTAGACGATGAAAAAATGAAAGAGAAAACAGACAGCAAGTAATTGTTGTTATATATAAATGATAATGAAGAATGTTCTTCAAGAGATAAAAAAACACGTAAAACATGGGAAATATGTGTTGGCAGTATCAGGCGGAAGGGATAGTATTGCGTTAGCCAATGCGTGTGTGGAATTGAAAAGCAGTGACAGCGGATATGAATTTTTGGTTGTACATGTTGAACATGGGTTAAGAGATGAAGAAAGCTATAGGGATGCAAAGTTTGTAGAAAAGTTTTGTTACAATTGTAAATTGCCGTTTCAACTCAAACATGTAAATGTTTTGGAGCGGGTGAAAAAATATGGTGAAAGTATAGAGGAAGCGGCAAGAAAGCTACGTTATGATATTTTATTTGCGGTTGCAAATGAATATGGTGCAAACCGTGTTATAACTGCCCATCATGCCAATGATCAGGCAGAAACAGTACTTTTACGGTTGATACGTGGTGCCGGCAGTAAGGGCTTGGGGGCTATGCATATTGATAATGGCAGTGTGCTAAGACCTTTGCTTGGGTGTACAAGGGAAGAAATAGAGTGTTATTGTAAAAATAATAATTTGCAGTGGGTAGATGACAGCAGTAATGAGAATGTAGAATTTTCCAGAAATTTTTTGCGAAAAGAAGTATTTCCGCTTTTGAAAAAGTTAAATCCCAATGTGGTAAATGTGTTGTGTCAGGCAGCAGGTCATTTGCAGGAAGATGAAGATTGTTTGACAGGATTGGCAAATGAATATTTTGACAAAATGGTTAAGGGCAATGATTTATCTGTTATGGAATGGGAAAAGATACCTTTGGCTATAAGAAAAAGAGTACTTCGTCAGTGGTTGCTGCAATTTGATTGTGAATTGAGTGCAGTGCATATTGATGCTGTTGATAAAATGGTGCTTACAGGCACATCACGAAAAGAGTTGGCTTTACCGGGATTGACAATTAGATATGCTTATCATAAATTATATGTTGAGAAAAACAAGCAACATATTCGCAGTTAAGGAGGAATTATGCATAAGGACGATATTAAACAGATTCTGTTTACAGAAGAACAGATAAAAAAGCGTGTAATGGAAATGGGGGCGGAGATAACTAAGGATTATCAAGGGAAGAATTTGATAATCATAAGTTTGTTGAAAGGTGCCGCATGGTTTACAACAGATTTGAGCAGGGCGATTGATTTGCCTGTAAGGGTTGATTTTATGGTAGTGTCCAGTTATGGTAATGAAACAGTTACTAGTGGTGCGGTTAAAGTACATTTGGATGTTAGAGATGATTTGCGTGGGAAAGATATTTTGGTGGTAGATGATATTTTAGACAGTGGTATTACTTTAAATGCGGTAGTTAAAATGATGCAGATGCATTCGCCTGCCAGTGTAAAGACATGTGTATTGTGTGATAAGGAAGAAAGACGTCTTAACGACTTTAAAGCGGATTATGTTGGATTTAAGGTACCAGATGAATTTTTGGTAGGTTTTGGTTTGGATTATGCAGGAGATTATAGAAATTTGCCATTTATTGGCGTGTTAAATAGCAGTGTTTATGCACGCACAAAGTAATTTTTAGGAGGATACGTTGAACAGATTTTTAAGAAACGTAATTTTTTATGTTTTAGTGGTTATTGTGGGAATGTGGATGTTTGATTATTATTCCACAGCCAAGCCGACTTCCGCTCAAAAGAATGAAATTAATTATTCTAAGTTTATTCAGGAAGTTGATAAAAATCAGGTTGTCAGTGTAGTAGTGTTAGACAATACTATTACCGGTAAGTTGCGTGACGGAAAAGAATTTAGTGTATTAATTCCTGTTAATGATAATTCTGTAATGTCCCGTCTGGAAGAAAATCATGTTGACATTACCATTGATAAGGAACCCCAATCCCCGTGGTGGCTGAATATTTTATCCAGTATTTTGCCAATGCTTTTGATTGTGGGCTTATGGTTCTTTATTATGAATAATGGCGGTGGCGGCGGCAGGGGAATCATGAATTTTGGACGTTCCAGCGCCCGTCTTGTTGATGAAAATAAAATGAAAGTCCGTTTTGATGATGTGGCAGGTGCGGATGAGGCCAAGCAGGAGTTGTCAGAAGTTGTTGAATTTTTGAAAGAACCGACAAAATACAATGAATTGGGAGCAAAAATTCCTAAAGGGGTTTTGTTATATGGACCTCCGGGAACAGGAAAAACATTGCTTGCAAAAGCAGTTGCCGGAGAGGCGGGTGTACCCTTTTTTAGCATAAGCGGTTCTGATTTTGTGGAGATGTTTGTAGGTGTTGGTGCCAGCCGTGTCCGTGATTTGTTTGAAACTGCCAAAAAGAATGCCCCTTGCATTATTTTTATTGATGAAATTGATGCAGTTGGACGTCAGCGTGGAGCAGGTTTGGGCGGCGGACATGATGAACGTGAGCAGACACTTAATCAAATGTTGGTAGAAATGGATGGATTTGAAGGCAATAGCGGTATTATTGTAATTGCTGCAACTAACCGTCCGGACATTCTTGACCCGGCATTGTTAAGACCTGGAAGATTTGACCGTCAGATTGTGGTTGACCGTCCTGATATTAAGGGCAGGGAAGCAATTTTGAAAGTGCATATTAAAGGCAAACCGATGGCTGAAGATGTAAAACTTGATATTATTGCTGCGAGAACACCGGGATTTACTGGTGCCGATTTAGGCAATCTTGTTAATGAGGCGGCACTGATGACAGCACGTAAAAATAAGAAAAGTATCAGTATGCCGGAAATGGAAGAGGCGGCAGAGCGTGTTATTATGGGACCTGAGAGAAAAAGCAGGGTTATCAGTGATAAGGAAAAACGTTTGACGGCCTATCATGAAGGGGGGCATACTGTTTTAGGGATGTTATTGCCGCATACTGACCCTGTACATAAAGTGACAATTATTCCCCGTGGACGTGCAGGAGGTTATACTTTAAGTTTACCAACGGAAGATAAATATTACGCGACAAAGAGTGAAATGCTTGATGAATTGAAAGTTTTGTTGGGCGGCAGAGTTGCTGAGTCGTTAGTTTTAAAAGAAATATCAAGCGGGGCATCTAATGATTTACAGAGGGCAACCCAGTTGGCACACCAAATGGTATGTACTTATGGCATGAGCGAAAAACTTGGCCCTGTGACTTATGGGCGTGGGGAAAGCCAAGTATTTTTGGGTAGGGATTATACCCGTGAAAAAGAGTATTCTGAAGAAGTGGCAGCGGAGATAGATCAGGAAGTACGTGGTATTATTGGAACTGCATATAAAGAAACAGAAAAACTTTTAAGCGACAATATGGACAAACTTGAATGTGTTGCTAATGCATTGATGGAAAAAGAAACTTTGGAACGGGATGAAATTGAAAATCTTATGAAATATGGAACAATTACTGCTCCAGAGCCGGAAATACCAGCTGAATCACAAGCAAATGATACATCAGAAATTTAACTCACTGTTAAAAACTAAATGGTTGGGGCAAAACTTATGTTATGATGAATGTGTTGATTCCACCAATAAGGTCGCCAAACAATTAGGCGTGAAAAATGCACCAAATGGGTTAGTAGTTTTGGCAGAAGAACAAAATGCAGGAAAAGGTCGTTTGGGACGGGGATGGTTTTCGCCCAAAGGGAAAGGGCTTTGGTTCAGTGTGCTGTTTCGTCCAAAGTTTGTACCTGAAGAAGCACCTAAATGTACATTGATGGCAGCGGTGGCTGTTGCGAAAGCAATTAATAAAATTTGCGGTGTTGATGCGAAAATAAAATGGCCTAATGATATTTTGCTTAATAATAAAAAATTGGTGGGCATTTTATCGGAAATGAATGCTGAATATGGCAAACTTAATTTTGTTGTAATTGGCATAGGGATAAATACCAATGTTGACAAAAGTGATTTTCCCGATGATGTTAAGGATATTGCAATTTCATTGCACACAGAAGCAACTAAGGAATTTGGCAGGGAATTGTTGTTGGCAGAAATATTGCAAGAATTGGAAATTAAGATTGAACAAGCGGAAAAGGAAGGTTTTGAAAATATTTTTCAAGAATGGCGTCAAATGACCTGCACTTTGAACAAAGATGTAAAGGTGATAGCACAAGATGAAACTTATTTTGGCAGGGCAATAGATATTGATGCCGGCGGAATGTTAATTGTGGAGCGTAAGGACGGGAAAAGGGTAAAAGTTGTTGCAGGGGATGTTTCTATCCGGTCTGTAAACTAAATTTATGGATGAATAATTAGGGGGCGGGCAAATGTTACTTGTTATAGATGTAGGAAATACCAATATTGTTGCTGGTGTTTATGATGAAAAAAACAAATTAAAAACACATTGGCGTTTTTCTACCGACAGGTCTAAAACGGCTGATGAATTTGGTATTTTATTGTGCGGCACTTTTGGCCACAGTAAAATTAAGATGAAAGATATTACAGCTATTATTATTTCCAGTGTTGTTCCGCCAGTTTTAGTACCTATTTGCCATATGTGTGAACGATATTTTAATATTGTCCCTATGATTGTCGGTCCGGGTACTAAAAGCGGTATTGCCGTTCATTATGATAATCCACGGGAAGTTGGTTCTGACCGTATTGTCAATGCTGTCGCAGCACTTGACAAATATGGAAAACTTGGCAAGCCAATGATTGTAATTGATTTTGGTACGGCAACGACTTTTGACGCATTATTGCCAAATGGTGATTATTTAGGTGGGGCGATTGCTCCGGGCATAGGAATTAGCAGTGAAGCATTGTTTAATAAAACGGCCAAGCTGCCACGTATTGAATTGATACGTCCAAAAAAGATAATTTGTAGGAATACGGTACGCAGTATGCAGTCTGGTATTATGTACGGTTATGTAGGATTGATGGAAGGTATTGTAGTACGTATGAAAAAAGAATTGGGTGGAGATGCTTATGTGGTTGCAACTGGTGGATTGGCAAATTCCATGGCATCTGAATCTAAAATGATAAATGTGGTAGAACCAAATTTGACGTTGGACGGTTTACGTATTTTGTATGACAAAAACCATGAATAACGAAAGCCCGCTTAGGCGGGCTTTAATTTTAACAGTAATGGAGTATTTATTATGAAACTTGGCAAAATAGAATTGGACGTTCCATTATTTTTGGCGCCTATGGCGGGTATTACTGACCAACCTTGCAGGATTTTGGCAAGGAGATTGGGGTGTGGGATGACTATATCCGAGATGGTCAGTGCGAAAGGGATTATTTATAAAAACGAAAAAACTTTGGATATGTTAAGGATTGCAGCAGAAGAACGGCCGACGGCAATTCAACTTTTTGGCAATAATGCCAAAGAATTGGCAGAGGCGGCAAAGTTTACAGAAGCGGCAGGTGCGGATGTCATTGATTTTAATATGGGGTGCCCTGTTCAAAAAATCGTTACTAATGGTGAAGGCAGTGCGTTAATGCGAAATCCCCAGCTTGCTTATGAAATATTAGCCAAGATTGTAGATACAGTTAAAATACCAGTGACGGTTAAGATGCGTATAGGATGGGATGACAAGCATCTTAATGCAGTGGAATGTGCTGTGGCGGCTGAGCGTGCAGGTGTCAGTATGATTGCAGTACACGGCAGAACAAAAGTGCAGTTTTATGAGGGAAAAGCCAATTGGCGGGCGATTGGTGAGGTGAAAAAAGCAGTAAAGATACCTGTGGTTGGCAATGGTGATATATTTTCTGTTGAAGATGCTAAAAATATGCAGGCAGTTGCCAAAGTGGACGGATATATGGTGGGACGCGGGGCAGACGGCAATCCGTGGATTTTTAAGGAATTGGCAGCGTGGTTAAAAGGGGAGCCGTTACCATCAAAGCCGACAGATAATGAAAGATTGGATTTGGCATTATTGCATTTGCAAATGTTGGTTGAATATAAGGGCGAAAAAGTAGCGGTAAAAGAGTTTCGGCGACATATTGGATGTTATATTAAGGGAATGGTGGGGGCGGCTGCCCAACGTTCAAAATTTTATAATATTTCTGATTTGCAGAGTTTTGTTGATGAAGTAGAGAGATATAGGGAAAGCTTGAATTAAATATTGTATTTGTAATAAAAACAAAAACCCCATCAATTAGA
>JAGHTS010000078.1 GCA_018065225.1 Candidatus Phascolarctobacterium caballi | reverse complement strand
TTTGTTTGCAATGCAAACTTTTTTCTGTTAAAATACTTTTAATTTTGCAGGGGGCATTTATGTTTGATTCAACTATATTAGACACTTCTTTTTTAAGTTCATTGCTTGCTTTGGCGCCGTTATTTGTTTGGCCTTTTTCTTATGCCGCATTGTCTGCGACAACCGATGGTCCAAACTACAACAACGAAGAAAATTGGATTTTTTGCGAAACACACCGACAACTTACAAAGCCGGTGGATTGTTTTTTAGTATGCCCTACTGTTGACTTGGGATGGCATAAAAATCTTAATGCCAATATGGATGACCCCAAAATCCGTGATTATTTTCTTGGGGCGCTTAATATGGAACGGGGTATTTATGACAACATCGGTGCTATGTTTTCCCCTTTGTACCGGCAAGTCGCTTTTCCCGTTTACCAAATGTCACCTACCAGAACGGAATATCACAAAGGCATTGGGTTTAGCGATTTGCGTCGTGCTTTCCGCAAATATTTGGATAAATATAATTGCAACAGACCTATTATTATGGCAGGTTTTTCACAAGGTGCCGATATGATGTTACGGCTTTTGAAAGACCCGGAGTTTTATAATGACCCGCGTTTGAAAAATAATTTTGTTGCCGCTTATGCTATTGGCTGGAGATTAACCAAAGCGGACACTGCCCGTTATCCTCTTTTGCAGCCGGCACAGGGGGAATTGGATACCGGCGTAGTCGTTGCCTTAAATACAGAAAGTGTGGAAACTGAAAGTTCTTTGCTTGTTCCCAAAGGTGTACGTACTATGAATATCAATCCTTTAAATTGGAAAACCGACAGTACAGTTGCTGACGACAGCCAAAATTTAGGATTTGTGTCCACCGATAAAAACGGAAAAGTTAAAAGGGTGCTTAAAGGCGTTGGCAGGGTATATATTGACGAAAAACGCGGTACTTTGAAACTGCCTGATTTAAATCCTGCAGATTTCAAAACCAAAATGTTCCCCGACGGGGTTTTCCATCTTTACGATTACAAATTTTTCTATCGCAATTTGCAACAGAATGTGATAAAACGTACTTATCAATATTTATTGGAGCATAATATTTAAGAGGACTAAATATGACACTTTCACTTCTTTTACAACTTACAGTTTGCTCATTAATTGCCTGTGGCGCAATTTATACGGTTGTTAACAAATTATCTGTTTTGGGTCTTAAAAACCAACAGATACCACGTTTTTGGATAAGCATTATAATGGGATTTGTTATGGCTTTGCCAAATGTGGTAATTGCTGTATTAAGCATCCACAAAATAATTTCTCCGGCACCACCTCCAAGTATAATTTTTATGTTTTTAATAATAAATTTGTTTTTCTTTATTCCCTTATTAACTATGCTCCGTCCTTTCAACTATTCCTTAAGTGCCGCCCGTCTGGAAATTCCTTTTCTTTTTGCTATTTGCGTAATTTATTTCTTTTACGGACTGGAAGGCGAAACTTTTACTTTGAAAAAAATTATTCCTATGGGAATAATTTTCATTATGTTTTGCTATGATATTATGCGGATGTTGGAACTTGGTGATTATAAAATTGAAAGTACTGCCAAAGAATCTAAAACTAAAAGTTTGTTGACCGTATTTGCTATGTCTGTAATTTTTGCTTTGTCAGTATTGCCGTTTGCTATTTACAGCGATATTTTTTCTACACAAAAAGTTCATACTTTTTATGAAATATTATTGTTGTCTTCCGCTGTAATATTGGGAATATTGCCAAACATTTGTATTATTGTCACTTGGTTAAAAAATAATGCCCCTCCGGAATTGTTGGTATGCAGTATTATTTTTTCCTATGTGTTTACCTGTTCCTTTTTAATTCCCTTGGTGGCATTTTATATTCCTGTTTTATGTACAACTGCCCTAATTTTTTGTTCTGTCATTTCGTTAGTCGGGCTTGCGGTTTTATGGCTTCAAGTCACTTATCTTACTTATTCCAACCGTATAGTGGCAGTTATTATGTTGGCCATCTTTTTGATTTTGACATATTCCAATTTTTAATAAACTTCGCATTAAAAAAGCACTGCATCAGCAGTGCTTTTTTTGTTCCTTAATTATCAGAAATAAACTTTTTTCGTAACTTTAAAATATCACTTTCAGATAAATGTAATTCATCCGCCAAATATTTTTTCAAAGAAATATATTTATAAAGTACATCTTTATGCAAATTACGCAGCATATCCAATACCAAACTGTTAAAATATCTTGCCTTGCTTAACAAAGATTTGTCATAACCGCCATTTTTCAAATCGTCAACAAAGGTTTCCATAAACGAATAATTGGGTACAACAGAAGCCGCATAGTCAAGCCAAATGGTCAACACATCCACCCCTAAGGCAGTCAAAACCATTGCCACCGCCAAGCCAGTCCGTTCCTTGCCGCTGTCACAACAAAATAAAACTCCCTGACAATCATCGCTTAACAAAACATTAAAAATTTTACGCAACTGCTCTGCGGTTTCCGGTTGTTCCAATATATCATGATAAACTTGGTCAATGTCTGTATTACGGACAATTTCTGCCGCCAACCAACTTTTTTCTTTGGCGCTGTCACTGGCATAATATTGTTCCACCAAACTTTTTTGATGGTCAGATTGTTTGGGCAATTTTAAGGAACAGTTTACAACCTTAACATCTTTTAACACAACATTGTTGTTTTGACGTTCATCATTACCCCGCAAATCAATAATATAGTTAAAATGCTGTTGTTGCAAAACTTTTGCGTCCGCCTCACTTATATTATCCAAATTACCGGCACGCAATAACACCCCGTGTTTGATATAATGCCCGTCCCTTGTACGGTAGCCCCCCAATTCCCTTACATTTTGTACTGTGGTCAAATGAATCCGTTGTTTTTTATTTAATTCATAAGATTTGTCAAAATAGGCAAATGGTGCAGGTACCTTGCCTGCGGCTATTTTTTC
>JAGHTS010000177.1 GCA_018065225.1 Candidatus Phascolarctobacterium caballi | reverse complement strand
TTTGTTTTCGTTTTGTAAATACATTTTTCCCTCCTAAAATTCTGTTTCAATTATATGTGAACTAAATAATTTAAGCAAATATTAAAAAAAGTACTTGACACAAAAAAGCGTATGTAATAAAATACTCATTACTGCCAAGCCACAAGGTTTGGTTGCAAACAAATTTGGTGGCTGTGGTGAAGTGGTTAACACGGCGGATTGTGGCTCCGTTACGCGTGGGTTCGACTCCCACCAGCCACCCCACTTGTTAGCATTTCTTTGGGGCGTAGCCAAGTCGGTAAGGCAAGGGACTTTGACTCCCTCATGCGTTGGTTCGAGCCCAGCCGCCCCAGCCAAATTCATGATTCACTAGCTCAGTCGGTAGAGCACTTGACTTTTAATCAAGGTGTCCCGGGTTCGAATCCCGGGTGGATCACCAGTAAAAATGCGGATTCCCGATTTTCGGGTATCCGCATTTTTCATAAAAGTGGGAAAAACGTGGGAAAAAACTTAAAAAGGATTTTCAAAAATTTTTGAAAATTACATTTTTATAATTTTTGACCAAATCTTTCCTGCCTTAGACATTGTTTCAGGTAATACATGGACATAAATGTTATATGTGATAGTTGGGTTAGCATGCCCTAATCTGCGACTGATTATTGCAATATCTATGCCGTGTTTTAAAAGCATACTTGCATGTGTGTGTCGCATTTTGTGCAATGTTAAGGTTTTTTTGATGTTTGCTGTTTTTAATATTTTGTCAAAGTAACGTCTTCTGAAGTTCTGTTCGTTGATTGGATGACCAACACCATTAGTTAGCAGTAAGTTCCATTCATTTTTATAATTAGGATGTTCAGAAGCATATTTGTCTTGAAATTCAATAAAGGTTTGGACTTCTTTTGTAATAGACGGGTCAATATCAATAATACGGTTGGAATTGGTGGTTTTGAGTGGCTGAAACGGATTAACGCTTTCAGCTTTTTTTATGTCCCTTTTAGATTGTGTTTCTTCTGCCTTTTGCAATAATTTTTCTATTTGGGATTTATTCGGCAGTCCTTTGAGTGCATCATAACGCAATAATTGCTCGGAGACCGTTATTTGGTTTTTAGAGAAATCAAAATCCTCTCTTTTAAGACCACGCAACTCACCAATACGCATACCAGTACTGAAAGCCAAAAGGGTTAAGAGATATGCTGTTTTGATATTGTAATCAATCGCATCATTTTTCACTAATTCTCTTTTATCCTTAACACCTTCATAAATGTATTCTCCTGCTTTGGCAGTATCAAGAAAACGTTGTAATTCTTCTTCGTCAAGAATACAAAGGGCATCAGTATTAGGTTGTTTAATATTCTTCTTTCCTCTGATGCCTATGGTAGGGTTAATTGTTGCATAATTGTGTTGTATGGCATAGTTGTAAATACTTTTGATAATTTTTCTTGTTGCGTTAACAGAACTTGCCGCTAACCCTTTTTTCTTTTTGCCACCTTTATCGCTGAGATGATTCAAAAAGTGTTCGATTTCATTGATTGATACAGATTTAATTTCTCTGTCGCCAAATGCTTCTAAAATGAAATCGGCTTTGTTTTTGTAGAAATTAATGGTGTTTTGGGATACATTACCTTCAATAGTATTTTTAAACCATTCAGCTATTAGTTCATCTATTGTTGTAATATCCTTTGGTTTCTCATTAAGTTCCTCTTGAAATTGAGCAATTTTAGTTTTAAGCATTGCTTCAGTTTTTGCACGTAACCTTTTACGTATGGGACGATAGTTAAAGCGGGATGCTTCTTTTCTATATTCAAAAAACCAAGTTTGCTGTTCTTTGTCATAGTAGTAGCTTCCTCCATTCTCTAAGTACTTTCTTTTAAGATGTTTAATCTTTGGCATTGTTTAAAATCCTTTCTGTTGAATAAAACTAA
>JAGHTS010000092.1 GCA_018065225.1 Candidatus Phascolarctobacterium caballi | reverse complement strand
GACCTATAACCAATTTGAAATTACGGATTTCCGTACAAGCCATGCAAAAAATTATTCATCATAAAAATACTTATGACCTTTGCCAGTTATTTGGTGACGGCTGCCTGCTGAATATCAGTGTGCAAAAGCGTTATCAATGGTGGTTAAACAAACTCAATTTCAGAAAGGAAACATAAATCTATGACTGACAAAGAACATCAGGAACTTTCCGCAGAAGAAGTCCTGAAAAAATATGACAAAGAATCCAACAAAAGAAGTTTCAGCGGTGTCCAACTTTGTTTTATTAACGGACTCTGCATTTTGTTTGCAATCTTTCAATTATATACCGCAATGTTCGGCATCTTAGATGCCCACCTGCAACGGGCAGTCCATTTGGCATTTGGTTCCGCCCTTATCTTTTTGTTGTTTCCCGGTAAAAAATCTTGGTCACTGAACCATTTGCATTTGATTGATATTATTTGCGCTGTAATCAGTGCCTGCTGTTGTCTTTACATTGTTTACTTTTATGACGATTTGGTGCTTAGGGCAGGTATGAACAGTGAAACCGATTTCATAGTTGCCCTGTTGGGGACTGTATTGGTATTTGAAGCTGCCCGCAGAGTGGTTGGCTGGCCTATGCTGACTGTGGCATTATGTTTTTTGGCATATGCCTTTTTAGGGCCCTACATCCCCGGCATCTTGGCTCATCGTGGTGTGGAATTTCAGGAAATGTTTAACCACCTGTTCTTTACCACCGAAGGAATTTTTGGAGTGCCAATGGGAGTATCTTCAACCTTTATCTATTTGTTCATTCTCTTTGGTGCCTATTTGGAAACCACCGGGTTAGGCAAGTTTTTTATTGATATTGCCAACGCTATTGCCGGTTGGGCGGCAGGAGGCCCCGCAAAAGTTGCTGTCTTGTCCAGCGGACTAATGGGAACAGTATCAGGCAGCAGTGTAGGCAATGTGGCAGGTACAGGTTCTTTCACCATTCCAATGATGAAAAAATTGGGGTACCGTCCCGCCTTTGCCGGAGCGGTAGAAGCAGCCGCCTCCACAGGTGGACAACTGATGCCGCCAGTTATGGGTGCAGCCGCTTTTTTAATGGCAGAATTTGTAGGCGTACCTTATTTTGATGTGGTCAAAGCCGCCATTATTCCGGCAATTTTATACTATATGGGAGTTTGGTTGGAAGTCCACTATGAAGCAAAAAAATATGGCCTGAAAGGCACACCCCGTAACGAACTTCCCCATTTTCTCACATTGTTAAAAGAAAAAGGACATCTTGCATTGCCTTTAGTTGTTATTGTTTATTTGTTAGTTACCGGTTACACCCCTATGCGGGCAGCATTAGTAGGAATTTTTCTCACCATCATTTGTGCCTGCATACGCAAAAATACCCGTATATCCCCCCACCAGATTGTTGAGGGATTAATTGAAGGCAGCAAAGGTGTCTTGGGCGTGCTTATCGCTTGTGCTATGGCAGGCATTATTATTGGGGTAGTTACCAAAACCGGTGTAGGACTGAAAATCGGTACTGCATTATTAGATTTGGCTGGCGGACATTTGTTGCCTGCCATGTTCTTTACTATGATTACTTCCCTTATCTTAGGAATGGGTGTCCCAACCACTGCCAACTATGTTATCACTTCCACCATTGCGGCACCCACTTTGGTGCAATTAGGTATTCCCGTGCTTGCTGCACATATGTTTGCCTTTTACTTTGGCATTGTGGCAGATGTTACACCCCCTGTGGCATTAGCCGCTTTTGCCGGAGCGGGCATTGCCGGGGCCAATCCTATAAAAACAGGTGTCATTGCCGCCAAACTGGCGATTGCCGCCTTTATTGTGCCTTATATTTTTGTTTTGGCACCAGAACTTTTGATGATTAATGCCACTGCCTTTACAATTATTTTCAGCAGTTTGACTGCCTTGATAGGGATGTGGGGAATATCTGTAGCAATGATTGGCTACTGTACCAAAAACCTGAACTATTGCCAACAGGCACTTTTTATAATAGGCGGCATCTGTATGATTGTTCCCGGATATGTAACTGATATTAGCGGTATTCTCATTATCACATGTGCTTACTTATGGCAAAAACGCAATAAGGAATAACCTTTTTTATATCTAAAACCGCCATCCTTTCGGATGGCGGTTTTGTTTTGCCGACTGTTGTATGCTTTTGATAATGAAATATTAGTTAATATCCCTATTTTAAATTTAACAAAGTTCAAATTCCTATTAATTATCTCTATCTTTTAGAAATTGTAGAACGCTCTTGCCATTCCGCTCCATCCTTTGCGTTTGCCTACATACGCTTCACCGCCAAGTCCAAGTAGCCAGTCCCCTGTTTCCCAGTCAATGCCAAACTCCATTATGCCTGTGTTCCCTTTCAAACTTGGTGCTGGTGCTTCTCCTGCCCCTGTTATTACTGCCCTGCATTCCCCGTCAAGTTCACGTTCCCATGCTAAACCCAAGTATGGTTTTGCTTTTTTGATTCTTTCAAAATTGTATTTTGCTCCAAATCTTACTCTTTTGCTTGTTACTCCGTCAAAATGGTAGTCGCTGTCTTTTACTTTGGCATCGCACGCCCCTGTGTGTCCGTAGCTGTACCTTACATAGACGTCTAACTCGTCATTGTTTTCTAATGGATAGACATGTCC
>JAGHTS010000300.1 GCA_018065225.1 Candidatus Phascolarctobacterium caballi | reverse complement strand
AATTTGCAAAAGTATGGTATAGAAGCATTGGTAGTTATTGGTGGTGACGGAAGTTTGGCTATTGGTGCAAAATTGGCTAAGGAATGTGATGTAAACGTGGTAGGATGTCCTAAGACCATTGATAATGATATTATTGGGACGGAACGTACTTTTGGTTTTGATACGGCATTGGCAATGGCGACAGATGCTTTGGATAGGTTGCATACAACGGCAGAAAGTCATCATCGGGTAATGGTGTTGGAAGTTATGGGACGCTATGCAGGGTGGATTGCTTTGCATTGTGGTGTGGCAGGAGGTGCGGATGTAATACTTATTCCGGAAATACCTTATAAACTTGATAGTGTTATCCATAAAATTCAATTACGCAAGGATGTGGGAAAACAATTCAGTATTGTGGTGATTGCAGAAGGTGCAGTACCAGTTGGTGGAAAATTAAGTGTGGCAAGAATTGTGAAAGACAGTTTTGAGGCAATACGTTTGGGAGGAGCAGGTGAAAGTTTAGCACAGGCATTGGAAAAAGCAACTGGGATAGAATCACGTTGTACTGTACTTGGCTATTTGCAACGTGGTGGTTCGCCATCTGCTTATGACAGGGTGTTGGCTACACGTTATGGAGTGGCTGCGGCAGAGGCATGTTTGCGTGGAGAATATAATGTAATGGTAAGTTTGCAAAATGATAAGATTGTTTGTGAAAGTTTGCAGCAGGCAGGTACGGGGTACAGGGCTGTTGATACTGATAATGAAGTTATCAGAGTCGGTAGGCAGTTGGGAATTTCCTTTGGGGATTAATTTTGGGTGAGAGATTTTGGATTATCAAAGCTTAGTTGCTATTGCAGTAGCAGTGGTAGAAGGATTAACAGAATTTTTACCGGTAAGTAGTACTGGACATATGATTATTGTTGGCAATATGCTTGGTTTTACAGGTGTAGTTGTAGATGTGTTTGAGGTCTTTATTCAGTTTGGGGCAATTCTTTCCGTGTTGTTCGTTTATGGGGGAAGATTTGCCAAATTTTTAACACTATCCGGATGGAATTTGCATATGGGTTTTTCTGTTTGGCATGTTGCTGTTGGTTGTGTTCCCTGTGTGGGGATGGCCTTTTTATTTTATAAATATATTAA
>JAGHTS010000203.1 GCA_018065225.1 Candidatus Phascolarctobacterium caballi | reverse complement strand
CTATTGGGATAAGGCAGGAGTTTTATGATTGAATATAATGGTAAAGGAACTTTGATATCAACAGTTTGCAAAACAAAAACAACCACCCAAAAGGTGGTTGTTTATATATTATGACAAATTTTGTTTATCCTATTTTTTCATTATAATTGGCAGTTGCGCCATCAGTACGGCAATAAACACAATAACACAACCAAAAGTTTCCCGCAGGGTGGGAATTTGGCTAAGCCAAACAATACCGCTTAATAAAGCAAAAACACTTTCCAAAGAAAGGGTGATACAGGCAGTGGGGGCGCTGACGTATGCCTGACCAATAATTTGCAAAGTGTAGGCAATGCCGCTGGACATTACGCCTGCATAAACAAGTTCCCAAAATACATTGGCAATGGCATTCCAAGTGGGAGCTTCCCAAATAAACATACCTATACTGCTGACAATGGAAGTGACTATCAGTTGCAAACAACTTAATCGCACTCCGTCAACTTTGTTGGCAAAAATACCAATGGTAAGACATTGCCCTGCATAGCAAAAAGCACATAAAATAGTGTAAACATCGCCGATATTGATGGAAAACGCTTCGTTAATACAGATAAAATACATACCGATACAACTGAAAACAGCGGCAAACCATTCAATACGGCGTACAAAAGTTTTTAATAATAATGCCCCCAAAAGCGGCACAAGAATAACATATAGGGCAGTAATAAAACCGCTTTTGGCAACGGTGGTGGTATATAGTCCGATTGTTTGAAAAACAACTCCGCCTGTCATACACAAACCGCAAATAATTCCTGCTTTTAGCAGATTTCTTTTCCCGTCAGGTGTTGGGTCGTCAAAAACAGCTACTTTTCGTCCTGCCTTAATGTCATGCCAAATAATGACAGGGATTAGGACCAATGCGCCTAACGGACTGCGGACTGCGTTAAAAGTAAATGCCTCTATTGATTTGACTGCTCCGGCTTGGGCAATAAAACTTGTTCCCCAAATAATTGCGGTTAACATTAAAATGCAAAAGCCGAAGAATTGAGATTTTTTTTGCATGATTTTGTAACAAATTAAATAATGATGTCATTTTACTACATAGGATTTTTCCCTGCAAGAAATTTTGCTTGCAAAAAGTCAAAAAGTCAAATATAATAAACTTGCCTTAAAAAATGGAGGGTTTATGAGAAACGTAGCAGACAGTATTGAGAATTTTATATTGGAAGAATTGATGCGGGAGGCGGAGGCGCTTGTCCAACGGAATGTGCTGGCACAGGAATTAAATTGTGCCCCCAGCCAAATCAGTTATGTGTTAAGCACACGGTTTACACCGGAACGGGGTTTTTTGGTGGAATCAAGACGTGGCAGCGGCGGTTTTGTACGGATTGTCCGCAGTGAGCCGGTACATGATATTACTTGTGATGAACTTTTAAGAATGTTGCATTTGCAGGGGAAAATAAATGGCAGGGAGGCACGGCTGTTGAGTTATCTTACCCATCGTTTGGAGGGTGATGATGATATGAAGCAGCAATTTGTGCAAAATGCGGTCAGAATTATGGAAGGACGGTGATGGTTATGTTATGTCAGCAATGTCATACCCGTCAGGCAGTTGCCCATGTGGTAATGGTGGCGGGCGGAAAAAAAATTGATAAATGGTTATGTAATGAATGTGCGGTGGATTATCTCCCAAAATCGGTTTTGGAAGGAATAGTTAGTCCGGAAATGGTCAAAGATTATTTTGAACATTTGTTAAATGGCGGAGCGGTTATTGATGAAAAGAATCAACCTGACGGACGGTTGCCTATGACCAAGCATATGTCTGAAATTATGGCGGCGGCAGCGGGAAAGGCGTGTGATTTGGGTGCTGACCATATTGGTACGGAGCATTTGTTGTGGGCTGTATTGCAGAATAAAGATACACAGGGATTTGCAATGTTAAGTGAGATGTGTGATGTCAAAAGTTTGCAACGTAAATTGGACGGATGGTTAGATTTAGGTTCAAACAAGGGAAGCGTTCCCAGTTTGTCTAAACGGGCGGTTATGGCATTGAGCAAAGGGGCATATACTGCCAGTGAACATGGTATCAGATTGATGAATTCGGCATTTTTGATTGCTGGGATTATGTTGGCTGGTGACGGGGTTGCCTATAATGTGCTTACGGATGCCGGGGTCAATTATGACAAAGTACACGCTTACTTGGATGCCCATACCCATGTTGATTCGGACGTACCACGCAAAGTACGCAGTATGGTGGAAGATTTGTTATATGCTGACAGTGATGAAGACGGTACCCGTGTGGACAACCCCGAACAACTGTTGGCACAATACGGAAGAAATCTTAATGAAGTTGTTAAGGCAGGAAAATCTGACCCTGTCATTGGCAGGGATAAGGAAGTGGAACGGCTGATTCAGATTTTGTGCCGCCGTACTAAAAATAATCCTGTAATTATTGGTGAGGCAGGAGTTGGCAAAACTGCTATTGCAGAGGGTTTGGCACAAAGGATTGTCAAAGGGGAAGTACCGGAATTTTTGAAAAATAAAATTATTTACAGTTTGGAAATGGGGATGCTTTTGGCTGGTGCAAAATATCGTGGGGAATTTGAGGAACGGCTGGCAGCGGTAATTGGGTGTGTCAAAGAACACGGAAACTATATTTTGTTTATTGACGAAATACATACCATAATTGGGGCAGGCAGTGTGGAAGGCAGTTTGGATGCTGCCAATATGTTAAAACCTGCTTTGGCACGGGGTGAACTGCAAGTTATTGGTGCAACCACTACAAGCGAATATCATAAACGGATTGAAAAAGATGCAGCATTGGAAAGACGGTTTCAGCCAGTGTTGGTCAATGTTCCCAGTATTCAAGATGCGGAAGAAATGTTAGTTGGGTTGCGTGCCCGTTATGAAAAATTTCATGATTTGGAAATCAGTGCGGAGGCATTGCATGCGGCAGTAGAATTAAGTGACAAATATATTACAGACAGAAATTTGCCTGATAAGGCAATAGATGTGGTGGACGAAGCATGTGCCCGTGCCCGTATGGCAGGTAATAAAAATGTCAGTGTTGATGATATTGCCAATGTAGTTTCTGTTTGGACAGGAGTACCTGTAGGTCGGCTTAAAGAGGGTGAAAGTGAGCGTCTTTTGAAGCTGGAAAAGCGTTTGCACGAAAGAGTTATCGGACAAGATGCGGCAGTTAGTGCTTTGGCAAAAGCAATGCGGCGTGCAAGGGCAGGATTTAAAGACAGCAAACGTCCTGTGGGTTCATTCTTGTTTTTGGGACCTACTGGGGTGGGAAAAACAGAACTTGCCAAAACTTTGGCAGAAGAATTATTTGGTGATGAGCGGGCAATGATTCGTTTTGATATGAGTGAATATATGGAAAAACATACAACTGCCCGTTTGTTGGGAGCGCCTCCGGGATATGTTGGTTATGATGAGGGCGGTCAACTTACTGATGCAGTACGCCGCAAACCATATAGCGTAATTTTGTTGGACGAAATTGAAAAAGCGCATCCCGATGTATTTAATGTGCTGTTGCAGATCATGGAGGATGGCCGGCTTACAGACGGTCAGGGCAGGACAGTTGATTTTCGCAATACGGTGGTGATTATGACCAGTAATGCGGGAGCACAAAAATTAAATAATGCCAACCCTTTGGGATTTACGCCTGATGTTAAAACAGAACTTGATGCCAAAAAGAATATGGTTTTGGCAGAAATAAAACATATCTTCCGTCCGGAATTTTTGAACAGGGTTGATGAGATTTTGATTTTTGACCCATTGACAGAAAAAGAACTTAACAAAATTACAGATTTGTTGTTGGCAGATTTGAACAAGCGTTTGGCACATAATGGATTGACTATTGAATTGGAGAAAAAGGCACGCGAGATTTTGCTTAAAGAGGGCAGTGATACAAAATACGGAGCCCGTCCTTTACGCAGGGCTTTGCGCAAGTTGGTGGAAGATCCTGTCAGCGATTTGTGTTTGGAAGGAAAATTTAATACTGGCGATAAAATAGTTGCCTCCGCAAAAAAAGGTGAGTTGGTTTTCAAAAAAATTGCTGCACCGGAAATTAGGGTAGAAATCAAAAAAAATAAAAGCAGGCAGTCAACAGGAGCGAAGAAGAATGCCAAAAAGTAAAACACGTTTCGTCTGTCAAAATTGCGGACACAGTGAAGCCAAATGGCTGGGCAAATGCCCTGCTTGTGGCACATGGGACAGTTTGGTGGAAGAAGTTGCCGTGCCGCAAAAACTGCAAAAAACTTATTTGCCTGACGAAACGTTAAAAGCAGTTCCCAAACCTATCAGTAAGGTAGTAGAAACAAAAACTGTCCGTATGGAAACAGGCATCCGTGAATTTGACAGGGTTCTGGGTGGAGGTATTGTTGCCGGTTCATTGGTTTTGTTGGGGGGGACGCCGGGTATAGGCAAATCAACAATTTTGTTGGATGCAGGTTTGCATTTTGCAGACAAAGGAATAAAAACATTATATGAAAGTGGTGAGTAAAGAGAAGAGAAAACAGCATT
>JAGHTS010000044.1 GCA_018065225.1 Candidatus Phascolarctobacterium caballi | reverse complement strand
ATATTGTGCGTCTCCGTCACCATCTTCCGCCATAAATTCAAGATAATTTTGTGCTTCTGCATATCCCTGTTCTGCAGCTTTTCTGTACCATTTTACTGCTTCTGATTTATTTTTTTCCACACCCAATCCATTTTTGTACATATTACCAAGATTATATTGTGCCTCTACATTTCCTTGTTCTGCAGCTTTTCTGTACCATTTTACTGCTTCTGATTTATTTTTTTCCACTCCTAATCCACAATCGTACATCCAACCAAGTTTATATTGTGCTCCTGCATGTCCTTCTTCTGCCGCTTTTAACCACAACTCAAATGCTTTGACTTCGTCTTGTGGCACGCCTTTCCCATCATAATAACATAAGCCCCGTTGAAACAGTTCCTCTGCATTTTCTGATTTTCCAAAACCAAACATATTATTTTTCCCACTTTCTTTAAATAGATATTTATATTATGTGATAATATAACACCATCAATAATAATACAACCCCCTTAATTTTTACTCATTATATGCATAATGACAAAGGTAAATACAACCAATAAAAACGAACCCAAATTATTCACCCCCTTTCAAATCTTCTTTCCTCATTTCATGCAGAAGAAATTGTACATCAGGATCATCCATATCCAGAAGAGATTGTTGTGCGTCCGGATGTCCCTGTTCTGCCGCTTTTTTGAACCATTTTACCGCTTCTTCGTCGTCCGGTTTTACAACCGTACCAAATTCATACATAAGACCAAGATTGTATTGTGCTTCTGGATCTCCCTTTTCTGCTGCTTTTCTGTACCATTTAAACGCTTCTTCTTTATCATGTTCTACCCCTATACCCAATTCATACATACAAGCAAGTCTGTATTGTGTCTCTGCATCTGCGCTTTCCGCTTTTTGTAATAATATTTCTAAATCTTTTCTCATTTTTACTTCTCCTAAAAAAAATTTAGTAAAACAAAAACATAATTAAAAAAGCAACATTTTTTAATTATTGAAAATTTTTCTCCTTATGTAGGTTTATATCCTATGTAAATTTTCAAAAATTCCTATCTTCTTCTATCATAATCAAACCACCGCTTATTGTATATGTTCCACGCCAATCTTTAAATTGTAATGTATTTGCCCCTATCCACTTATACTCTGACAAAAACTTCCAAACATACTCTTCCCCAGTTGGAGATTCCCAAATAACAACCGCCAAACAAATTCCCATAAGAACACTCAAAATTTTTCCCATAATACAAATTCCTTTCTTTTTTTAATAATTTTTTTACAATTTCTTTACAAAAACTTTAACCCCCTCATCAGTTAATATTACACATAATTTGCAAAAATCCTTTTTTTCATTTCATTTTCCTCCTTTCAAATTTTTATTTGCTTATATCATAGCAAAACCCATGTACTAAAATTTGCACACCATAAAACTTTTTATATTTTATATGAAACAATATATTTTATAAGTTTATATACTATTACCCCTTTTGCCACACTTCGTGTGACATTTTCACCCGTCGGGGACAACAAGAGTTAAAATTATGCAAACTTTTCTGTCGTTCCCGTAAGGGGAGATGTCAGTTGCTCCGCAACTGACAGAGGGGGTTTTCACTTTTCTTTTGCACTCTCACCTTTCAAAACTGAAATTATTTGATTTTTTGGTGGTTTATATACAAAAATGTAAAATGCGGAGTAGATTAAAAAGCCACCCGAAAGGGTGGCTTAAAAAAATTTATATTAACTTAGAACAAATCGCTATGCGTTCCGGTACGGATTAGTTTTAACAGCAACTTATCTTTTACAACCTTATATACCAACAACCAGTCCGGTTCAATATGACATTCCCGCATCCCTTTGTAATTTCTGGAATTAACCAAAACATGGTCTTTATATTTGCGGGGCAAAACTTTCTCCGACACAAGCAAATTCAACACCTCCACAAACTTTTCCTGACTGCAACCACTTTTAATCGCTTTCTTGTAATCGTGTTTGAACTGAACTGTAAATTCCGGTTTAAGCATTCAATGCCTCCATCATTTCCGCAACAGAATTGAAAGGTCCTTCCACCTCATCATGCTCTGCTGCATCCATAGCCGCCAAAGTAACACTGTTGGGAACATCCCTGCCAATGACAAAAGGAATGCGTTGTTCACGCAGTGCCTGACGGACAAACACATTAAAAGCAGTGGAAATGTTAAGTCCCAAATCACTGAACAGTTTTTCCGCCTGTTCCTTAATATTTTTGTCCATTCTTAAAGTTACATTAACTGTATTCATTTTTATCACCTCGCAGATATTATAGCACAAAACATATATTTTGCAAATAAAAACTTGTGCAAAATTGAGCATTTGCACAAAATATATTTAAATAATAGTAAGTTTTAAACAATGGGTGGCTTGCATAAGCAAGACCGCTATTTTTATTTGACAATATTTTAACATATACCACACTTTTTTGCGATTGTTTGTATTATAT
>JAGHTS010000010.1 GCA_018065225.1 Candidatus Phascolarctobacterium caballi | reverse complement strand
AATTATGAATCTAATCTTTCATTGACAAGCCTTTAAGAAGAAAACTAACGCCCCTTCAAGTATTCCTTCAGGTCGTTTTCTTCCACCTGCCAAGCCCTGCCCCCTTGCTTTGTAGCCTTTAGAAGTCCTTCTTTAATATGTCTTCTTATGGTGTGATGTTCTACGCCTGCAATGTTTGCCACTTCGTAAATGGTGTAATATTTGTTTTCGGGTTCGGTCATTTTGTCATTTTGTGGGGTGTCTGCTGCCTTGCCATTTATTAAAACTTCCATTTCTTCACGCCACTTTATAACGCTTTCAAGTTCTTCTTCCTTGCTTTTGTGGTTCGGGTTGTCCTGGAAATATTCGTTTATATATTCATCAATAACGCCTTGTAGGTCTGCTAAATACTCTTTTTCTTCTTCCAGTGTTTCAACATCTTCTTTTGTGGTTGCATTACTTACCCAATAACTAACGCTTTCTTGTGCTTCTTCCAGGTCGTGAAGTTCTTCTAAAAAATTATTGATGTTTCCCCACTCTATTAAATAGGTCAATAAATTCTTGTCAAATAACCAGGAAAAACCGCACCTTTCAAACCAGGCGTTAGCGTTCATTCTTTCATCACTTCCGTTTGAATATGTCCCGTCTACTAAATCACCTATAAAGTTTTCAAGTAGTTCAGAAACTGAAAGACCGCAACCGCCCGACTTTTGGGCAAGTCTATAACAATCTGCGTCACTTAAATTCAATGTAATTGTACGGGGCTTTATGGTTGCAATTTCTTCTTTCTGATTGCCCCATTTATCAAATAAACTCATTTATAAACACTTCCTTTCTTTTATATTGCCATGCTTTGAAGCTGCAACCCCTGCAAATACTGAAGGGCTTCTAATTGCTTTGTTGTGTCTAATGTGGCTATTATGTCTAATATGTTCGTTGTGGCTTGTGGTTCTTCTTTTCCAGGCGTGAAAATTTGGTTGTAAATTGTCTGTTCGCTTTGGTCTTTTTCCCTTTCCACCGCATGAATATATATTTCTGTTGTCTTTGGGTCTGCGTGTCTTGCGTGGCGTTGGGTCTTGTAAAGGTCGTTTGTAGCCTTGAAAAGAAGGGTGTTAGAAGTATGCCTTAAACTATGGGCGGTTAATTTGGAACAATCAAACCCCGATTCTTTGAACACATTCTTTATAATTCTTGAAATAGAAGGTTCTGCAAGCCTTCCACCCCTTGCACGATTGCCCGTACTTGCGAACAATGGTTCATTCTTTTTCGGGTTGTTTCTCATTTCAAAATATTCTTCAAAGCCCTTTTCAAGTTCGGGAACAATCTTTATATATTCGTCCTTTTCGTCCCTTCCTTTGCCCTGGATATATAAAACCTTCTGCCCCTTGATTGTCTGAAGGTCTGCTATATCTGCCCTTTGCATTTCGATAATACGCAAGCCCCCAGTAACTGAAAGAAGTATCATTAAATAATTTCTTTTGCCTTCTTCGGTTGTTTGGTCAATGCTTTCTAATATGGTTTTAATGTCGGCTTCTGTAAAGGCTTCTTTCTTGCTATTGTCGTGCTTTACCTTTGCCCCCTTGATATTGTCGGCTACATTTTTATAAAGCCCTTCAGAACTTGCCCATTTAAAGAAGTGTTTCACCGCCCTTAAATACTGGGCTTTTGTTCCTGCGGTAAATGCTTGTTCATCTAAATACGCCTTGTAGTTCTTTATATCTTCCCTTTCAGGGTTAGTTATATTATTGTCCTTTAACCATATGAAGAATTGTTTTAAACAAGTTGTGTAGCCCTTCAGGGTTATTTCTTTAACATCTGTATAATTGATGAACCTATAAAAAAGGGATTCAGAAAAACTATTTACCCTTGCAAGGTCTGCCCCAGTTCCTTCTATTATTGTTAATTCGTCCATAATATAACCTTCTTTCTTCTTATAGGCTTATAGGGGGCTTTTTATTTGCCCCCTTGCCTTCTATTCTTCTTCATGTGCTTCTATTTCTGCTATTGCCTTATGAAGTCCCGTTAATAGTGCTTCATTTGCGTTTATTTCTTCCACTGTCAACCCCAGGGCGTTTAGTGTGTCTTCCATGTCCCCCGTATATGAATATTCGTGATTGTTCAATTCATAAAGGAACATTTCATAAATAAAGCCTTCGCCCGTGGTGTCTGCTTCAATCTGCTTTTTGCGGTTGTCTTCCAGGCTTTGAAACATTTCACGAACCTTTGCAGCGTCTTCTTTCTTGTAAAATCCACCGCCAAACATAGAATAAACCTTGTCTTTGTCGGTTTCAGGGTCAAGCCCCTTTGCCTTCATGCCTTCTATGAATTGTTTATCACTGAAAGCATAGAAAATATATTTGCTTGCAAAGTCGTTATAACGCTTTTGTTCTGCTTCGGTAAATTCTCTATAATTCATATTGAAGCCCCCTTTTAGCGTTCTGAAGGAAACATAATAACAGCGTTTTCAAAGTCTTCAGTTTCAATATAAATAGCCCCTTCACTGGTTTCATACTTTGCCAATATATGCCCGTCCCTTGCTTCTAAATCCTGGTCGTTTGCGTCCTTGTCTTCCTGGTCAAGTTCGCCCCAGTCCCTATTATTGAAGCGTTCAACCGCCTTCATACATTCGCCTATAAAAGAAGAATTGCTTTCTTGCTTTGCTGCAATTTCCCTTGTCATTAAAAAATGTAAATCAATGTTCGTTCCCTTAATCATTCTTCAAAGCCCCCTTCTATCATGCTTTCATTCTTCAAAATGTAATCAAGTGCAGCTTCTGCAAGTCCTGCAACATCTACTTTTGAAGGGTCAAACCCTTCTTCAGTGTTTGCAATCAGGCTTTTTAATATTGCCTTTGCCTTGTTGTTGTTTGCGTCCACCTGGTTAAAAAGTTCTTTTGCCTTCATGCTATGCAACCCCCTTTTTCAAATCTTCCTTCAGTGCTTCAAGTTCCTTTTCCAGTTCTTCACACTTCAAAATTGCCTTGTCGTATGATTCCAACATTTTGTTATAGCGTTCTTCAGGAATACACACGCATTTAATGTTTTTTGCTTCGTTCATGGTTTTTCATTCCTTTCATTGTTTTATTTGGTAGTGGTGTTTGTGACCATTTCGGGGGTGGTGTCCCCTTCCATGAACTAACTATAACACATTGTTCAATTATGTTCAATATGTTTTTTCTGTTTTTTATGATTTTTATGTCTTTTATTTTCTATGTGAAAAATTACATTCATAATTTAACATAGAAACGCCCCCAGGAACTGAAGCCCCACAAGCCTATAAAAAAGAAAAAACACGGGCTTTTGTTCCCGTGCTTCTTCCTAAAATGTCAGAATATGTTATTTATTTCTAAATGGCTTCTTCTTCTAATGGCGTTTGCATTTCTTTATAAATCCTTCTTCTTTCAGCCTGAAAATAATTTAGAAGGTTTTCACCGCTTGCCAATAACTGGGCGTGAACTTCTTCAAATTCTGCTAACGCTTCTTGATACACTTTTGATTTTGATTGTTTGAACCCCTTTTCAAGATTCTTTTTATATACAGAATAAAGGGTGTCAAATTTGCTTATTTCAAATATTTCATTTGCCATTTTATGAACTGTCATGTGATAGGCTATTGTATCATTGAAAAGTTCGGCTTGTACGCTTTCGGCTTTGTCTACAAAGTCCGTGAAGTCCTGCTTCTTTCCTGATTGAACTTTCACTTTATCGTATTGAATCCCTTTTAGCCCCGTTGCTTGTGTCATAAGGTCATCATATTTCGCCCTTTTATCATCTATATAGCGTTGTACTAAAAATATACTTTTTAAATATGATTCTGCGGTCATATGCTTCAACCCCTTTCAATTATTTTTTCTTCCTTCCAGGTCTTCTATAATAGTTAGAAGCTGCATTTACTGAAATTAGTGTAATTTCATCTTTCTTTAGAAGGTCTGCAAGTTGTTCTTGTGTTATTTTCGCTTTTACTTTGTAATTTTCGCCCACATAATATAAAACTTCGTGTAATGTTTCATCATTCTTCATACTTTCACCGCCTATAAAAAAGAAATAATAAGGCGTTCCCGTTGCCCCTGGTTGCCCTGGAACAATAGAAACGCCCCGTTCTTAATCTTCAACAATAACTTCTTTCCATTTAGAAGGTGAACCAGTAGGGCAAGTGTTGTTATCATCACAACTTGAAATATATTCTTTACCCATGTAAAAACACATTTCGCCTTTATTGAAAGCCCCTTTGCGGTCTTCAAATATACGCCCCTTGTTTAGTTCTTCATATTCTGAAGAAGTTATTACAACATAACCTTCAAACTCTTTCATTGTGTTTCACCTTCTTTCTTTAGTCCTTTGTTTTTGTACTTCCGCAACTATACCAATAGCCATTGTATGCGATATAAGAACCGCAAAGACACTTTTCTTCTTCATCAACAACTAAAAGTTTGCTACCATCTTCTACACTGGTTTCACGCTTAAATTCATCATATGTACATATATAAGTAGGCTTTTCAATTGTTGAAAAATTGCCAGTTGTTGTTATATTCTTCATTGTTTACACCTTCTTTCTTTTCATTGCATATATAAAAACGGGTTCATGTCTGCAACTTCCTTTTTCAAGGTTGGCAAAAGACCTATAAAAGAAGAAGTTGCAAGGTGATACAATCCCCCGTTCTTACCTGGGTTAGTTCATGAAGTCGTTTACAGTGGCTTCAAGGCTTAAAAGTGGGCTTTCATCTGATACCATTACATCATGGCTATATTTGTTAGGGTCATAATGTTCAACCCAGTTAAAAGCCCCCGTTCTTGTTTCTTCCACTTCCTGCATAATTTCATCATATGACAAGAAAACACGGGTTGAATTGTCCGTTACACTTGCAAAGCCCTTTTTAGCAAAATAGCAGCTTCCAAAATTAGCCGAAAGAAGTTTTACTTCTGATTCACTTAACTTTGCACCACAAGCGTTTATAGCCTGCATTGTTTCGGTGAATCCTTCAGGAATAGGGGCAAGAACAAACTCTTTAATATTGCCTTCCATTTCTTCAAACTGGGCTTCAATAACCTTCTTTAATTCGTCCTTTGCTGCGGTTCTTGCCTTCACAAGGTCGGCTTCAAGTTCTGCAACTGTTTCATTGTAATAAGTACCACTTCCGTACTTTTCGGCTAAAACTTCAAGGCGTTCTCTATGTGTCTTTTCTAACGCTTCTAAAGTCTTGTCATAGTGCTTCATTGCTTCAATAATTTTCTTCATGGTTTTTCATTTCCTTTCTTTTAATGTGTTTTTTATGGTTAATGGTTTTAAAATGGCTTCTATGTCCTTTATGTCCTATATGTCTTTAATGTCTTAAAATCACATAGAAAATATCATTTCTGTTCATGCTTTCCCCGTAGTAGTCAGAAATAAGCGTTTCCCCGTAGTCAGTGAAAACAACATCAATATTTAATTTTCTATATGGGTCATTAAAAACAAATGCAACACCCTTAAATTGTTCTAAATTTTCCACCCTGGAA
Source organism: Candidatus Phascolarctobacterium caballi (assembly GCA_018065225.1). GTDB lineage: Bacteria > Bacillota > Negativicutes > Acidaminococcales > Acidaminococcaceae > Phascolarctobacterium_B > Phascolarctobacterium_B caballi. The sequence continues at coordinate 1,178 of JAGHTS010000010.1, read as the reverse complement.
AACTCACAACCCTTTAATTTAACCTTGTTGCGTTCTGTCAGGCTATAAAGCCCCATTGCGTCACTTGTCATTGTTTACACCTTCTTTCATGCAGCCTATAAAGGAGAAATTTATAATTCTTCAATTATGAAGCCTTGTTGCAGTTCTTCCAGTTCCCCCGATACTTTGAAAGAAAAAGAACTATTCTTTTCTAATTTGGCTTTCTTTCTTACCTTGTCAGCATTTACAGAATATAAACCGCCTTCAGGTTCACCGAACCCCATTAAATCAATTAAAATAACCCCGTGAAAGTCTGAAGAAACAACCACTTCTTCTAAACTGTCCTTGTATGTTATTTTGTGTTTTCCTGGCTTTTGTGGTGTTCCTTCAAACTGTTCAACCACTCTATAATTGTTTGTTTCAGCTTCAAAAGAAATAACCATAGATAACGGGGCTTTATTTGTTCCTACGCTTTTTTCAGCAGCTTCAAGCCTTTTCAAAATAGAAACTTTCATTATTCTTCGCCCCCTTCTAATGCTTCTTCAATGCTTGCAAGTCTTGTTATAATTTCTGCGGTTTCTGTCATACTCTTACAATTTGTATAAATGGCATTGATAGCATTTATTTTTATTTGGTCACTTGTGTTCGGGTTCTCTACAATGGAAACTAAAGTTTCATTGCAAAGTGCTAATTTACCTTGTAAATATCTAACAGTGTCGTTAATACATTCTTCACGCCTTTTTGTTAGTTCCTTTTGAAAGTTAGTATTTTTTAAATACTTGTAGGCGGTTTTTCTTGAAATGCCTGCTTGTTCCGCAGCCTTTGAAACTGTTGATTCTTCTAACATGGCTTTTAAAAATGCGGTTTCTTTTGCGGTCATCAATCTTCACCCCCGTTCGCCTTCTTCCCCCAGTAGGTTTCTTGATATTGTTTCACCTTGTCGGGGTTTTCTTTGTTCCAGTTCCTGCGGTATGCGTTCAAGTGGTCTTTGTTCTTTTCTCTATACTTCTTCGCATATTCTGCACGGGCTTTCTTTGCTTCTTCCTTCACTGGGTTTCACTTCCTTTCATTTTTTTATTTCATATATGTTTTATATTTTTTATATGTCTTTAATGTCTAATATGTTTTATATGTTCTTTATGTTTTTAATTATATCAAAGTCAACAATAAAAGTAAGTCCCGAAAAGTGTGTATTATAT
>JAGHTS010000333.1 GCA_018065225.1 Candidatus Phascolarctobacterium caballi | reverse complement strand
TTATAATGACTATGTTATAATTAATAAAACAGATTTTAGGTGGTATTTGTAAAATGATAGGAATGTTAACTGGTAAAATAGCACAAATTACAGCAGAGTATTGCATTATTGACACACCATCAGGAGTGGGGTATCAGGTGTTTATGCCCATCAGCCATTTGGCGGATTTAAGCAATGGGGCAGGTGTTAAGGCATGGATACATGCTGCGGTGCGTGAAGATGCTATTACTTTATATGGTTTTTTAGATGAGAGTGCTTATCGCTTGTTTGAATTGTTATTGACCGTCAAGGGTGTGGGACCCAAGATTGCTTTGGGGATATTAAGCAGTGTTCAGTCAGATAATTTTATTATGGCGGTGCAGAACAGGGATTTGCATTTTCTTACCCAGTTGCCAGGTATTGGGAAAAAGGGAGCGGAGCGGCTGCTTTTGGAATTGAAAGACAAGTTTGGCAAAGGTGCGGAAACTGTGGGCGTTGAAGTACAGCAAACAAGTGTGGCAACGGAAGGACCTGTGACAGAGGCGGTGGACGCATTAGCATCTTTGGGGTATGCAAGAGCAGAAATTATGCCAGTTATTAAGGGTATAAAAGACGTAGAAAAATTAAGTGGCGAAGAAATTTTGCGTCAGGCATTAAAACTTTTTGCAAGGAGATAGGATATGGAATTTACGGATGACCGTATTATCACAAGTCAGGAAACGGATGGGGATAAGTGGCAGTTCAGTTTGAGACCTCATCGGTTGAATGAGTATATTGGGCAGAAACAAATCAAGGATAATTTGGAAGTGTTTATCAAAGCGGCGGCAGGCAGGCATGAAGCACTTGACCATGTATTGTTGTTCGGACCTCCGGGATTGGGTAAAACTACTTTGGCAAATATTATTGCCAATGAATTGGGCGTAAATATACGTGTTACTAGTGGGCCGGCTATTGAGAGGCAGGGTGATTTGGCTGCAATTTTGACAAATTTACAGGATAATGATGTGTTGTTTATAGATGAAATTCACCGTTTGAGTAAGACCGTGGAGGAAATTCTTTATTCGGCAATGGAAGATTATGCTTTGGATATTATTATCGGCAAAGGCCCTGCGGCACGGAATGTCCGTTTGGATTTGCCCCCTTTTACTTTGATTGGTGCAACAACTCGTCTGGGAGCGGTGGCAGCCCCTTTGCGGGACCGTTTTGGAGTGCAGTGCCGTTTGGAATTTTACACAACGGAAGATTTGCAAATCATTGTTACCCGTGCGGCAGAACTTTTGCAAATTGGTATTGATAATGGCGCTGCGAACGAAATTGCCGGCCGTAGCAGGGGAACTCCCCGTATTGCCAACCGTCTGTTAAAAAGAGTACGGGATTTTGCACAGGTAAATGGCGCAGAAATTATTACTAAAAAAGATGCGGCACAGGCATTGGAAAGATTGGAAGTTGATGACAAAGGTCTTGACCGAAATGACCGCCGGATTTTGAAAACTATTATTGAAAAATTTAAGGGCGGACCTGTAGGCGTGGAAACCATTGCGGCTGCTGTGTCAGAAGAAGTTGCCACCATTGAAGATGTGGTTGAGCCGTATTTAATGCAACTGGGGTTAATTCAGCGTACTCCAAGAGGTAGGATGGTGACACAGGAAACATATAAGTATTTGGGATTGGTAATGCCAAGTAATGGTGTGGAAGGAAAGCCATTATTTTGACAGAATGAGGATTTATTATGATTTTTCGTGAAGTTGATGCGGCTAACAATATAGACAGAATAGTTTTGACCAATGATGATATTGCTTTTGCAACTGATATTGATGGCTTAAGATTTGATTTTAATTTCGGTTGCAGGGTAAAACTGCCGGATGATACATATGATGTTAATTTTATTGACATGGACAGTGGTAGCCCTCTTGAAAAGGAATATTATCCTGATAACGTGGTATGTACTAAAATCAAATATTTTTTGCGGATTGTTATTAAAGTATATAAATATGGCATGGAAGTGTGGAACCATTGTTATGATGCTGCAGGGAAAAATGTGCGGATTGAATTGTTAATGGCTGACAGATTGGGTGATTTGTTGGTTTTTTTGCCATATATAGAAAAGTTTCAGGAAAAGCATCAATGTAATATTTATTTAACAACAACAAATAAATATGTAGAAATAATTAAGAGAAATTTTAATAAATTTCATATTATTGCGATAGAAACAGTTGATAATTTTAATGAAAAAATTATAAGCAAATTGCCTGAAAACCTTTATGCGACATACTATTATAGAACTGGATATCCGGATATCGGTTTTCGTCATAATGATATACGGCAAATTGGTTTGCAGAAAAATGCTGCTGAAATTTTGGGGTTAGATGTTATCAAAAATTATAGACATAAATTGTTGCCAACGGAAAAAGCAAAATGTGAGCGGGAAGTTAAAGAACCATATGTTTGTATTTCTATGCGGGCATCTAATACTTGTAAGGAATGGAATAATGTTAATGGTTGGCAAGAAGTTGTAAAATATTTGCGTAGCATAGGATATAGGGTGTTTTGTATTGATGGTGACCCTGTTGATAAAGACATACATTATGATGGCATTATTGCCAACGGTTGTGAATTGCGGGCTGGATATGAACCATTACAGGATAGGATAGATTTGTTATATTATGCCGATTTTTTTATTGGTGTAAGTAGTGGTTTAAGTTGGCTGGCTTGGGCAGTAGGGATTCCTGTGATTATGATTAGCGGGTTTTCATTGCCATATACTGAGTTTGAAAATCCATATAGGATTATTAATAAATCTGTTTGTCATGGTTGTTGGAACAATATGAATTTTGGTGACCAAATAATGTATAACGGGTGTCCTTTATATAATGGGACAGAACGTAATTTTGAATGTACTACGGCTATTACACCGGCGATGGTAACAGAGGTTGTGGATAGGTTGATAAAAGATTATAATTTACATCCAGAGTTGGGGACGACAAGAATTTAAAATGAAACTTTTATTGCATGCTTGCTGTGGCCCTTGTGCCTGTTACCCAACCGAAAAATTAACGGCAGACAGTATTGATTTTGATATTTTTTGGTATAATCCAAATATACATCCATATAAAGAGTTTAAGTTGCGTTTGGCGACTTTGCGTGATTTTTGTACAAAAGCTAATTATAATTTGTTGATAGACAAAAATTATCCGTTGGAAATGATGGTTAAGGCAATGCTGGCAGAAACGGAATGTCGTTGTCGTGCCTGTTATCGGGTTCGTCTGGACAGGATTGCCTGTTATGCGGCTGAAAACAATTATGATGCTTTTGGAACAACATTATTGGTAAGTCCGTATCAAAAACATGATATTATTAAGGAAATTGCTGAACAGGTTGCACAGAAATATGGAGTAAGGTTTTATTATGAAGATTGGCGTACTGGTTATCAGCAGGGTGTGGATCGTTCCTTAAAAATGGGATTGTATCGTCAGCAGTATTGTGGTTGTGTGTTTAGTGAGCGTGACAGATACGAAGTTGTAGGGCATAAAGATAAGCTTGAAAGTAAAGGGCTTGTCAGGGTGACAAAAAATATTGCTATTGTCAGGCGATAAATTAGACAACAAAAAGAATATATA
>JAGHTS010000301.1 GCA_018065225.1 Candidatus Phascolarctobacterium caballi | reverse complement strand
AATATATTGTGTATTATATAATTTTGCTATAAAATAGTATATACATAGGTTATTATTTTGTAAATATTATAAAATATTTTTGGAGGGTTGTTATGAATAATGATGTTATTTTGATTAACGGTGAAATTGTTTCGTTGGAAGAAGCAAAATTGGATTATTTGAATAGAGGGCATATTTTTGGCGATGGTGTTTTTGAAATGGTTCCGGTTTACAATGGACGTGCATTTGCACTTGTTCCCCACATGAATTATTTGTTTGATTATACGGTCAAGACAAAAATACCGGGAATATATACGATTGAGGAATTAATTGCTTTTCATGAGGAACTTATTGCAGCGACCGGGTATAAGGAATGTGAGATTTATACACAAATTACACGTGGCAGTGCGCCTTATGGTTTGGGCTTTCCTGCCCAGTCTGTCCCGGAATTGGTTATGTTTGCATTGCCTGTTAATCGTGATGAGCAAAGGGCAAAGGTGGCAAAGGGAGTTAATGTCATTACTGTGGAAGATGAACGTTGGCAGAATTGTGACATTAATACTTTAAACCGTATGCCGGAAGTTATGGCAAAAGAAAAAGCGGTAGTCAGCAAGGCGTATGATGCTTTATTTGTGCGGGATGGAAAAATTACGGAAGGAACGGAAGCAAGTTTCTTTATTTACAAAGACGGGATTCTTTGGACACACCCTGAAGGAAAGCATATCCATAGGAACATTACAAGGCGTTTGTTAAAAGAAAGGTTGTCAGAAGGTTTGGATTTGCAGATTATGGAGCGTGCTTTTGACAAAGAATTTGCTTTAAAAGCAGACGAAGCGTTTTTGTGCGGTCCCCGTTGTGAGTTTGTGCCGGTAACCAAAATAGACAGAAGTTTGATAAATGACGGAAAATTAGGGACAATGGTTTCTAAAATCCAGCGGGCATATTTAGATTTTGTTTTGAGTGAATGTCCAAACAGGTGATTAAAAATTTTAAAATTTAGAAAAGTTGGTATTGAAGAAAAAGATATTTTTTCAAAGTATTTATGGCAGGACGGGATTTACAGTTGCGATTACTCATTTCCCAATTATTTTATGTGGCAGGAAACATATCATTCTCATTGGGCGGTTGGTAATGATATTCTGTTTTGTAAAGGATTGTTTGGCGGAGAAAAATATTATATGTTTCCGCAGGGCGTAACCCCAAATGATTATGATTATGTCAAAAATGTTTTACTTGAAGATGCTGACGGGCAAGTGATTTTTGAAGGAATTTTGGAACAGCAGAAACAGGTTATCAGAAATATTTTTCCGTCTGTTGAATTTGTGGAAAATCGGGATAATTTTGATTATGTTTATTTGCGGAGTGAATTGGAAAGTTTTAGCGGACGTAAGTTTCACGGACAGAAAAACCATTTGAATTCTTTTCTGAAAGAACACCCGGATGTGGAATATGAAACAATAACAAGATATAATGCCAAAGAATGCTTGGATTTTGCCTTGGCATGGTGTGATGAGCGTCAGGAAAAAGATGTAACGATTGTTCATGAAAAATTGGCTTTGCAAAAATGTTTTGCCAATTTTGAAGAATTAAACTTACGTGGGGGATTGTTACGTTTTGACGGCAAAGTACAGGCAATGAGTGTGGGTGACAAATTTAACCAAAACACAGCAGATTTGCATTTTGAAAAAGCCCAAAGCGGAGTGCGTGGTCTGTATGTGGCAATTTGTAATTTTTTTGCCCAAAATGCTTGGCAAGATGTTGTTTATTTAAATAGGGAAGAAGATATGGGGTTGGAAGGATTAAGAAAAGCCAAAGAAAATTTGCATCCTGTGATGATGATAAAAAAATATACGGCGGTGGTTAAGTGATTTTTAGAGTTGTAAATGCCGAAAGAATGGCAAAAGTTAAAAAGTTGTGGTCGCAGTGTTTTGAAAAAGAGGGAACTCCTTTTTTTGAATACTATTTCAATGATTATTGCGGAAAAGATAATACTGTTGTAGGCGGTTTTGATGAACAGGACACGCTTTTGACCATGTTACATCTTAATCCGTATATGTTGAATATTCGTGGAACGGAAATATTGACGCCATATATTGTTGGTGTGGCTACTGATGAACGGGAAAGAGGGAAGCATTTGTTTGGCGAACTTCTGCAAGTTGTTTTTCAAATGTTGCGTTCCCAAAATTTTCCGTTTGTTTTTTTAATGCCTGTTGCAGAAAAAATATATACACCTTATGGATTTGCTTTTATAGATTATCGTCCAAAGTATGATTTGATAAAAATACATGGAACAAGTAATTTGCAATTTGAAAAAATTGCGCCGACAGCTGAAATTTTGGCACCTTTGTATAATAAATATGTTAAAGGCAAAAATGCTCCTGTACGTACTCCTTTTCAATGGAACAAGTTGTTGAATGATGTAAAAGTGGAACAAATTATTTGTGAGTTGATAAAACAAAATGATGAAATTATCGGTTATATATTTATTGATACTGGCGGTAAGGTATTGGAATATGTGAATTTGTTGGTACAGGAAAATGATAATTTGGCAAAATTGCCTTTTATGATGGCACGGTGTATAGATGCAAGGGCGGCATTGGAACGTTTAAATGTCAAAAATTGTCAAGATTGTTCATTTACACTTTTGCTTTCAGATGATTTTGTGGAAGATAATAATCACTTGTTGCAGATTAGTGTGCAAAATGGCATTTTGACTTATGAAGGAACTGAGGCGGAAGAAGATTTTTCAATGGATATGGCAACTTTTGTCCAATTGTATTTTGGTGTTTGTGATGTGCTTGATTTGGTGGAAAAGGAAAAAATTGTTGTTAATAATCCTTTGAAATTAGCGGCATTGGGAAGAATGTTTCCCAAGTGTCAGACATATATTAATGAATATTTTTGATGGAGGCAATTATGGAAAGGATTAAGCGGGTTTTTGTAGAAAAAAAAGAACCTTTTGCAGTTGAGGCAAAAGGGTTGTTGAATGATTTGCGTAATAATTTAGGTATGAAAAATATCAAAAATATCCGTATTTGTAATCGTTATGATGTTATGGGACTTAGTGATACAGAGTTTGCTATGGCAAAGAAGTTGGTTTTGTCAGAACCGCCAGTTGATATTGTGTTTGATGATAATTTGCCCACAGACAAAAATGACAGGGTGTTTGCGGTTGAACTTTTGGCAGGGCAGTATGATCAAAGAGAAGATTTTGCTGAACAATGTATTCAGCTGATTACGCAGAAAGAGCGCCCGGTTGTTGCTGCGGCAAAAGTTTATGTTGTTTCGGGCAATTTGACTGATGTTGAATTTGCCAAATTAAAATCATATTGTATCAATCCTGTGGAAGCAAGTGAGGCGGAATTGGCAAAACCGGAAACATTAGGATTTTTTAATGAACAACCCCAAAAGATAAAACGTGTGGATAATTTTATGGTAATGAATAAGGAACAGTTGGAAACAATGCGGGTTGAAATGGGGTTGGCTATGAGTTTGGCAGATTTGTTGTGGTGTCAAACTTATTTTCGTGATGAAGAAAAACGCAATCCTTCCATAACCGAAATAAAAGTTTTGGACACATATTGGTCTGACCATTGCCGACATACTACTTTTATGACGGAAATTGATGATGTTAAGTTTGACAATACAAAATATAGTAAAGCCATACAGGATGCCTTTAATAAGTATTTGGCAGTACGTGCAGAGGTATATGGAAAGGACAGCAAGCGGCCTTTAACTTTAATGGATATGGCGTGTATTGAAACCAAAAAGTTAAAGCAGATGGGAAAATTGCAAGATTTAGACCAGTCAGAAGAAATTAATGCCTGTTCTATTGTTGTGCCAATTGATGTGGATGGTAAAAAAGAGAATTGGTTGGTAATGTTTAAAAATGAAACTCATAATCACCCTACAGAAATTGAACCATTTGGTGGTGCTGCCACTTGTTTGGGTGGGGCAATCCGTGACCCTTTGTCAGGACGCAGTTATGTTTATCAGGCAATGCGGGTTACAGGTGCGGCTGACCCAAGAACTAAAATAGCAGATACCATTACAGGAAAATTGCCACAACGTAAAATTACAGTGGGTGCGGCAGCAGGGTATAGTTCTTATGGCAATCAGATTGGGTTGGCAACCGGCTATGTACACGAGTATTATCATCCAAAGTTTGTGGCTAAAAGAATGGAAGTAGGAGCTGTAATGGGGGCAGTACCGCAAAACGCTGTAAAACGGGAAAGACCTCAGGCTGGTGATATTGTTATTTTGTTAGGAGGCAGGACTGGACGTGACGGTTGTGGCGGTGCTACAGGGGCGTCCAAAGAACATACTACTGACTCGTTAACTAATTGCGGTG
>JAGHTS010000237.1 GCA_018065225.1 Candidatus Phascolarctobacterium caballi | reverse complement strand
TTTCAAAGCATTGGTTGTGCGTTCCCATGTTTCCGCACTGCCCATACTGTTTTCCGGACGGGTGGAAAGTTCCGCATGATATTTCAAACCAAATGTGGCATAAACTTCGTCAAACAAACGGATAACATTTTGAATTTCTTCTTTAATTTGTGATTCCATCATAAAAATATGAGCATCATCTTGGGTAAAGCAACGGACACGAGACAAACCATGCAAGGCACCGCTCAATTCATGTCTGTGCACTAATCCCAATTCCCCCGCCCTGATTGGCAACTCCTTGTAGGAATGCATATGTTGCTTATACACCAACATCCCCCCGGGGCAATTCATCGGTTTAACTGCATAATCTGCCTCATCAATTTGGGTAAAATACATATTTTCTTTGTAGTGGTCCCAATGACCGCTCCGCTCCCATAATTCCCTGTTCAAAATCATCGGGGTTTTTATTTCTTCATAACCATAACGGCGATGTACCTGCCGCCAGTAATTAATCAATTCGTTTTGAATAATAATACCGTTGGGCATAAAGAACGGAAATCCCGGACCTTCGTCCAAAATACAAAAAATATCCAACTCTTTACCAAGTTTACGATGGTCACGCTTTGCCGCTTCTTCTAACATGTGCAAATAATTATCCAAATCCTCTTTGGAGTCAAAAGCAGTGCCATAAATACGTTGCAACATTTTATTTTTTTCACTGCCACGCCAATACGCACCATTGATACTCTGCAGTTTGAACGCTTTAACCCTTCCCGTAGACGGGCAATGGGGGCCTGCACACAGATCTGTAAAATCTCCTTGTGTATAAGTACTGATTATTGCATCTTCAGGCAAATCATTAATCAGTTCCACCTTATATTTTTCGCCTTCTGCCGCAAATTTTTTTAATGCCTCTGCACGGGGAATTTCATTACGTACCAAAGGAATATTTTGTTTGACAATTTTTGCCATTTCTTTTTCAATGGCTGTCAAATCTTCCGGTGTAAAGACATGTTCGCTGTCCAAATCATAATAAAAGCCGTTATCAATCGCCGGGCCAATGGCAAATTTAACATCCGGGAACAGGTGTTGTATCGCCTGTGCCATAACGTGAGACGCAGTATGGCGGATGGCATGCAAACCTTCCGGCGTATCCGGGGTCACAAATTCAACTTTGGCATCATAATCAATCGTATCACTTAAATCCTTATTTTTGCCGTCCACCACGGCAAGCAATGCGGTCTTGCCAAGTTTTTGATTAATGCCTTTGGCAATTTCCAACAACGAAACACCATTGGCAAATTCCTTAACATTACCGTCTTTCAATGTAATTTTCATTTCCTTACCTCCTAAATAATGTGCCTACAACACACAATTATTTTTTTACTATTTCCAACGCATGTAATGCGCAAATAGACTTAGCATCAAACAATTCACCTTTACAAATCATAACATTTATTTCTGCCAAAGTGAAAGCCTGCACACCAATAAATTCATCAGCATCGGTATGCTGATTATGGGCAGTCAAGCCCCGTGCCTCAAACAAATGAATCACTTCATCACTAAACCCGGGAGTAGTTGCTATACTGCACAAAAACCGCCATTCTTTCGCTTCATAGCCTGTTTCTTCACTTAACTCCCTACGGGCACAATCTTCAATATTTTCTGCACTATGATCCAACTTACCCGCAGGAATTTCCCACATCACTGTGTCCAAAGGATAACGGCATTGTTTAACCAAAACAATTCTGCCATCATCCAACACAGGTACCACAGCCACAGCACCGGGATGACGAATATACTCTCTACCCGATTCGGTCCCGTTCGGTAATTTTACGCTGTCCTTTTTTACATGACGCAAAACTCCATTATATATGTCTTCACCACTTATACGGATTTAATCCAAATTATTGTCATGAAATTTCTTAATCATTTTTAATTTTCTTTTTGACCGCTCCTTTTTTTATGCCGTCTTTAAATTTACGTGCTTTATTCAACATTTCTTCCGCTGTCTGTGTTGCCGCTGATGATTTGTTTGAACCGGCAGCCATTCTTACCAATTCATCCACCCTACCTGCTTCCAACAAAACATTTAAATTAGTAATTGTACGATTACCCTGCACAACTTTTTCAATATAAATATGTCTGTCTGCAAAAGCAGCTATTTGCGGCAAATGGGTAATACAAATAATTTGTCCAACCTGTGAAAGAATCGCCATTTTTTCTGCCATACGCTCGGCAGTTACACCACCCACGCCGGCATCTATTTCATCAAATACCATACAATCCACATCATGTGTGGAAAGCAAAACTGTTTTTACCGCCAATGCCACCCGACTTAATTCACCGCCACTGGCAACCTTTACCAATTCGCATAATGGTTCTCCCTTATTGGCACTAAATAAAAATGTCAGCTCATCTGCTCCTTCTTGTGTAAATTTTTCCAAAGGGTTGACTTTAATTTCCACCACACCATCAGGCATAGCCAAGTCATGAATATGTGTTGTTATTTTTTTTGCCAAAGCAAGTGCTGCTTTTTGCCGTGCCTTTGTTAATTTACCTGCCGCTATTGTCAAATTATTTTTTGTTGCAGCCAATGCTTGCTCTGCCAAAGCAATCGTTTCTCCAATACATTGCAATTCACTAAGTTTTAATGATAATTCCTTCCCTTTTTCTATAACATCCGCCAATGTACCGCCATATTTTTTTTGCAAACGATAAAGCAAATCCAAACGTGTTTGAACATTTATATTTCTTTCTTCATTGAAATCACTTTTGTCAATATATTCTCCCATTTCCGAACGAACATCATCCAATATAACCCACGCTTCAGCCAATCCTTTTTGCAATGGAAGTAATTTGTCATCATAATGTACACCATCTTCCAACAATTTTTTTGCTTTAGCCAACTGAACTAAAATTCCATCTTCCTGTTCTAATAACCCATAAGCTCCATTTACAGAATTGATTATTTTCTCCCCATGTTGCAAAACATTTGCTTCCGTTTCCAGTTCTTCATCCTCACCTATACGTAAATTAGCATTTTCAATTTCTGTAACTGAATTTTTATATATTTCCAATAAATGCTCCCGCTCATTATTAGCATTTTGTAAATCTTGAACTTTTTTCAAAGCAGCACAATAAGCAACATAATTCGTTTTATACTCCACAATCAATGGTTCAATCTCTTTTGCCCCAAATTCATCTGTACACAGACGGGCGGCTTCCGGTTTTAACAATAACTGGTTTTCGTGCTGACCATGAATATCCACCAACAAATTGCCAATTTCACGCAACACTTGCACAGGCACCTGTATTCCATTGATAAATGCTTTAGACTTGCCAGCATCAGAAACTGTACGTTTTAAAAACAACTCATCTGTAAACTCTATTTCCTGTGCCTGCAGAAAATCAACTACCCGTCGGTTTTGGGCAATATCAAAAACCGCTTGAACCCAAAAACCATCCGTACCATTACGCACACAATCAACACTGGCACGTCCGCCTAAAATCGCACTAAACGCATCAATCAAAATAGATTTGCCTGCCCCTGTTTCGCCAGTAAAAACATTAAACCCGTTACGAAAATCAACTTTAGCATCTTCTAATAATGCAAAATTATGAACGTGCAAACTTTCAAGCATGATTTACTTACATAAACTCCCGTAAACGTTTTATTACCACTTCAGCGCTTTTTTCATCAGCCAATGCAACAAAAACTGTATCATCCCCGGCAATAGTGCCCAAAACTTCTTTTATTTTCAAATTATCCAAAGTCAGCGCCACAGAATTAGCTGCTCCCGGCAAAGTTCTTACTATAACCATAGAACTATTGGCAGCCAAATCAACAATGCTGTCTTTTATAGTACGTTCCATGCGTCCTGATACAACTGCAAAATTATGTTCATGAGGATACACATAATGATACCGCCCGTCCCCATCAGAAATTTTCACTAACATCATCTCCTTAATATCCCGGGAAACAGTCGCTTGAGTAACATTAAAACCCTTTTCTTTAAGTGCCTTCGCCAAATCTTCCTGAGTTTCAATATGCCTTTCACTAATTATTGCCCTAACAGCACTCTGACGTTTATCTTTCATTTTGTTCACCTCATTAATTTTTCTTGCCAATTATCATAATAACTTTTTGCGGAAAGCCGTAAAAGCTGCATTTTATATGGGCTTTGCTCAACGCTAACAATGCAATCATCTTCAATCGGCCCCATTAATTTCCCGTCAGCCTCCAACATCAATTGCTCACCGTCACGTTCCGTTTCTATTTCAACAACTTCACTAAGCGGAATAACTAATGGTCTAATCGCCAAAGCATGCGGGCAAATTGGAGTTATAACCATAACATCCAAATTTGGATAAACCAATGGCCCGCCAGCGCTTAAAGAATATGCCGTAGAACCTGTCGCACTCGCCACAATAATTCCATCTGCTGCCATATATGAAGATTGTTTCCCATTTATACGCAACAAATAGTGAGCCATTTTGGAAATCTTGCCCTTGGAAACTACAATGTCATTTAACGCATGTGCTTCAAGAATTTGTTTTTTTTCACGCATTACTTTGGCAAACAACATTGTCCTGTTCTCAACCGTATAATATCCCTGCACTAACATTTTTAAAGCACTTGGCAGTTCACTTGCTTCCACTTCTGCCAAAAAACCCAAATGCCCAAAATTAACACCAAATCCCGGAACATCAACTTTTGCCAAAAGTTCCGCCATCCTTAAAAGTGTACCATCGCCACCAACAGACATAAATACATCCATGCTTTGCAAACTTTTTTCGTCACCAACAATATAACTATCACAACCAAATGTTATGGCAATATCAGACGGCAAAAGAGGAATTAGTCCCGCTTCTCTAACCAAATTAATAATGTGGGCTAAATTTTTTTTCACAACTTCTTTATGTAAATTTGGATAAACACCTAATTTTTTAATCATCTTTCACCAACACCTTATGACTTTCTTGGACAACTTTATCTATTATTTCTCCTGTGACTTCATCATCAAACGATTTTGTCAACCACAAAAGATATTCTATATTTCCCTCTGGTCCCCTAATAGGGCTAAAATCCAACCCTGCAATACCAAACCCAAAATTTTTTGCTAAGCCAACAACATTCGTTACCACTTCTTTATGTACATTTATATCCCTGACAACACCTTTCTTGCCAACATTCTCTTTACCAGCTTCAAACTGCGGTTTTATTAAAGCAATAACACACCCGTCATCTTTTACAATTTTGAAAACAGTCGGTAAAACTAATGCCAAAGAAATAAATGCCACATCAATAGTAACTATATCTACTAATTCGCCTAAAGTACTAACATCAAGATATCGTACATTTGTACGTTCCAAATTTATAACACGTTCATCCTGACGTAATTTCCAAGCCAACTGTCCATAACCAACATCAACTGCAAAAACTTTTTTTGCCATGTTTTGTAACGCACAATCCGTAAAACCGCCTGTAGACGCTCCAATATCTGCAACAATTTTATCTTTAACCCTAATTTGAAAAACTTTTAAAGCTTTTTCAAGTTTCAAACCACCACGACTGACATAAGGCAACTTGTTACCTAACAATCGTACTGTCACGTCCTCTGTAAACAATGTTCCCGGTTTGTCTATCTTTATTTCGTTAACTAAAACATTACCTGCCATTACTTCTGCTTGTGCCCGAGTCCTGCTTTCAAAAAATCCTTTATTCACAAGCAAAACATCTAATCTTACTTTACCCATGACAACACTTTTTTTACCACTGACTGGCTATCCAATCCCAAATCTTTCAGCAATAATTTTTTATCTCCATGTGCTACAAATTCATCAGGAATGCCTAAATTGAAAACATGACACCTGTCAAGCAAATGCTTTTTATTCAAGCTTTCCAAAACCGCACTGCCAACGCCACCTTTTAACACTCCCTCTTCCAATGTAATAAGATATTGGTATTTGTTCCCGTGAATTTGCAACAACTCCTCATCCAACGGTTTAGCAAAACGCATATTCACAACCCCTGCATTAATTCCGTGTTCATTCAATTTATCAGCAACTTGCAAAGCAATATCAACCATACTGCCGATAGCCCACAAACAAACCTTTTCTCCATCTTTAATCACTTCGGCTTTGCCTATTTGTAACTCTTCCGGCTCGCTTATCTCAACACCTAAACCACTACCACGTGGATAACGTATAGTAATTGGGGCATAATATTTTATTGCAGTCAATATCATGGATTGTAATTCATTCTCATCCTTTGGTGACATAATCACCATATTAGGCATACTACGCAAAAACGCAAAATCAAAAACACCGTGATGAGTAGTACCGTCATCACCAACCAAACCAGCCCTGTCCAAACACAATGTTACCGGTAAATTTTGAACACAAACATCATGCAAAACATTGTCATACGCCCGTTGTAAGAAACTGCTATAAACAACCACTATAGGCTTTAACCCTTCTGTCGCCATACCGGCCGCCAAAGTAACTGCATGTTGTTCCGCAATTCCTACATCAAAATAGCGGTCTGGAAATATTTCGGCAAATTTACGTAACCCTGTACCATCAGGCATCGCTGCAGTAATGGCAACCAAGTTAGCATTTTCTTTTGCCAAATTAATTAACGTTTCACCAAATATTTCTGTATAAGTTATTTTATTGTCATTTTTGTCAATCTTGTTTCCTGTTTTAATATCAAAAGGCCCTGTACCATGAAAAATATCTGGATTATCTTCTGCCGGCTTATACCCTTTGCCTTTTTTGGTAAGCACATGAATTAAAACAGGTCCCTGTATTTTTTTTGCACCCTCAAATACATCTATCAATGCAGTTAAATCATGTCCGTCAACCGGTCCAAGATATGTAAATCCCAACTCTTCAAAAACAGAAGTTGGCACAATCAAATATTTCAAACTGCCTTTCAACCGCCGTACTATATGCAAAACACTTTCACCAAACTCTGCACCTTCAAGTAATTTTGCCAAATTATTTTTTACTGAGTTATATATTTCACCAGTTCGTAAAGCACTAAGATATTCACTCATTGCCCCTACATTTTTGGCAATACTCATTTCATTGTCATTCAAAACCACAATCAAGTTTTTATTGGCATTTCCAGCATGATTTAATGCTTCAAATGCTAACCCGCCAGTCATAGACCCATCACCGATAACAGCCACCACATTATAATTATCGCCATGCAAATCTCTGGCAACAGCCATCCCCAATGCTGCAGAAATACTTGTAGAACTATGCCCGGTACCAAAAGCGTCACATTCAGATTCTGTACGCTTAGGGAATCCGCTTATGCCACCATATTGGCGCAATGTTTTAAACTGCTCCCGTCTTCCTGTAATAATTTTGTGAACATAACTTTGATGACCCACATCAAAAATCAATTTGTCCTTAGGCACATCAAAAACTTTATGCAATGCCAATGTTAATTCCACAACGCCCAAGCTTGGGGCCAAATGTCCGCCATTTTTACTGACCACCTCAATTATATATTGCCTAAGTTCTAATGCTAAAGATTTTAGTTCCGCTATATTTAACTTTTTTACATCTGCTGGCGAATTTATCGTCGGTAAAAACAATTTTTTCTCCATCAACTTTTTCTTTCTGTCAATATTTTGGCAATTCCCCTCAAATAATTTGCTTTTTCACCAAACATCTCCAAACACATAAGTGCCTCATCTATTGTTTTCTTTGCCAACTCTTTTGCTGCCGTCAACCCATATAAAGTAACATATGTGCATTTGTCGTTTTTAGTATCACTACCAACCATTTTACCCAAATTCTGACTGTTGCCTGTAACATCCAAAATATCATCTGTAATTTGAAAAGCCAAACCAAGCAAATCCGCAAATTTTGTTAGTGCCAAAAGTTCTTGTTCATTCGCTCCAACCAAATGCGCCCCACTACGAACCGCCGCAATAAACAACGCTCCCGTTTTGGCAGCGTGCATTGTCCGCAATTCTTCTGCCGAAATTGATTTGCCCTCTGCCGCCAAATCCAATGCCTGCCCGCCGACCATTCCAAAATTACCGGCACACATTGCCACTTCCCGTACCGTTTCTATCAGTGCTGTCGGATCAACATTCTTTTGCTCCAACATCACTTCAAATGCCAATGTCAGCAAACCATCCCCTGCAAGCACTGCCATGGCTTCACCATAAACTTTATGATTAGTCAGTTTTCCGCGTCTGTAATCATCATTATCCATGCAAGGCAAATCATCATGAATTAAAGAATAAGTATGAATCATCTCCAGTCCACATGCCACAGGCAAATAATTATATCCTTTTTCCCCAAATGCCTCAGCAGTCGCCATTAACAAAATGGGACGTATGCGTTTGCCTCCGGCATTCAAACTGTAAATCATGGCATCGTCAACTTTGCTGATGCCTTTCTTTTTCATCCTTTGTTCTAAAAAATTATTTACAATTTTTTGTTGGTTTTCATAATATTCTTGAAAATTTAACATATTATATTTGAACATCCTTTTTTTGCCATTTGTAATGCAGCATAAGCATTGCCTACTGCACAATCACAACTATATTTGGTTGCCGCACAATACAACTTAATATCATTTTGATACAATTTTTCATCACACAATTTTTGAATATGCAAATTGCTTGCTACACCGCCAACCATCAACACATCTTTTACTTTATACATACTTGCGGCATTTACCATCATTTTAATAAAAGTTTCCGCCAAACAAATTTCAACTGCCAACGCCAAATCAGCAGGTTCTGCCCCTGACTGCAATTTTCTTAAAGCCGCTGTAGCAGGTCCACTTAAAGAAACCTCCGTTTTGTTGACGCTGATAGGAAGCAGTATTTTTTCTTTGGCTGTCGCTGCCAATTTTTCAAACTCTTTTCCAGTAGGAAACTGCAAACCCAATGCCACCCCAACCCTGTCAACAAACTGACCGGCATGTAAATCAATACTTCCGCCAACTGCCTGCAAACCATAATGCCCATTATCCATTTTCTCAACCAAAAGTAAATCTGTTGTTCCGCCAGAAGCGTGTAACATTAAAAACTTTTTGGCTTGAATACCGCCACAGGACCACAATCCTGCCAACAAATGATTTTCTTGATGACTTTCAATCACAATCGGCACTTTCCAAACTGTTGCCAAAGACCGCGCTACACCCAACCCTGCCAAAAAAGCGGGCATATAACTGTCTGATGCTGGGCGGGGACGTCCACTTACACCAATACTTGCCAGCTGAAAATCTTTATTTTGAAATGCCTTATCCAACAAAACCGGCAAAACCCGTGTGTGCTGAAACAACATTTCGTGTTGCTGCAACCCGCACCCACCCTGTTTTACATCTAAAATCTTTCGTTCATCAGCAACCAAATGTCCGTTTTCGTCTAAAAGTGCCGCACTTGTTGTATAACAACTGGTATCAATCCCCAAATAAACTTTCATTTATTTTGCCTGACCATTAACAACCTTTGCCAATATTCCATTTATAAATTTTGGTGCATCAGCATCACAATAAAGTTTTGCAATTTCCACCGCTTCATTAATAACTATTGCCGGCTCTATTTTTTCATCTGCAAACTTTATTTCATAAATTGCCAAACGCAAAATGTTTTTATCCGTATTGCCCATCCGTTCAATGCTCCAACCCTTTGCCAAACTTTCAATTAATCCGTCAATAGTTTTCTTTTGCTCTAAAATACCATGCACCAAGCCATTAGCATATTTTAAGGCAGCACCTGATTTTTCCGTGTGTTCTGCTGCCGCTGACGCAATTACCTGTTTTTCTGACATATCGGGTGTAAAATCTAACTGAAACAATGCTTGTAAGGCAATTTCACGTGCCAATCGTCTGCTCATCTGTGATACCCCGCCGGCAACAACCTATCCAACCATTCCATTAAATCCTCGTTTTTATCAATCTTATTACCTAAAAAAAAGCCAAAGCCAATACAGAACAACAAAAACAATGTCTGCAAAATGCCTAACCATAAAAACATAAATCCTGTAAATGCACCAAACAAGGAACACAACATCCGTCCACGAAAATTATTCCAAAGTTCAGATAAAATTTCACTAAACATGTTTGCCCCCTTATTCTTTCACCTTAATCTGTTTAAAGTAAATTTCAATATCTTTTACTTCCACCCCAGTCGCCTTTTTCAACCCTTCACGGACATTGGCGCGCACTTCTTCACTTGTATCAGGAATAACAATACCCGGCTCAATGCTCGCATTAATTCTTACATAAATACCATCTTCTGCCAATTTGGCTATAACTTTAACATTAAATATCCCATAAATTTCCTGTGCCAACGATGCCGCATAATCTTCTATCGCACCCTTATCTATTTCAACTTTGCCATGTCCGCTGTCACTTAACAGCAAACTGCCGCTTGTAGTCGTCACATTGGCAATCAGCAGGCGCAAACTTACCAAAAATAAAATCACACCGCCAATGCAATAAAAAGTATTGCCGGGAATACCCGCTATAAATGCTGAAATATACCTGTGGGGAATGACATCCAAACTGCATAAAACTGTTATCACAGATACACATGCCATAAAAACCGTGTACAACGCCAAAATAATTCTGTCAAAAATACTCATTCTTTATTTTCCTCCAACACTTCCAACTGAAAATCTTCCTTTTGGACAACATTTTCAATATGTACATCCACAAACTGCACTTCATAACCTGCCATATCTTCAATGGACGATTTGACATGCTCCTGAACCGCCAATGCCAATTCAGGAATATTATAACCGTATTCAATTATTAAATACACATTAACATTAACCATCTTGCCGTCAAAACCAACTCTAACACCTTTAGCAGCCTTTTCTTTTCCCATCAGTTTTGCCACATCATCCGCAAGACCGCCACTCATAGAGATAACTCCCGGCACTTCCTGTGCCGCCAAAGCCGCTACAATAGAAATAACCTCATCTGCAATTTTAATATCCCCGCTGACTTCTTCCCTTTCCAGCATTTCTGTTGTTTTTGCAGATGCTTCAATATTTACAGAATTATCTTTATTTTCCTGTAATTTTTCAGTTTCCTGCTGCTTTGCCCCCGCTTCCTCATTAAAGGTTTTATGTACTTTACGGGCAATATCCAAGAGTTTTTTGCTAAATTTCATTGTTTTGTCCTTGTTTTTTGATATTATATCATTTTACGTATATTTATACAACACGCTATGCACTTTTTATATATAATAACTAAAAGTTTTGAAATTTTCCACTTGTCAAAATTTTTACACTTTGTTATAATAATTCTGAATCTTTACAAAAATACTATCATAGGAAATTTAAAT
>JAGHTS010000223.1 GCA_018065225.1 Candidatus Phascolarctobacterium caballi | reverse complement strand
CTGTAACAACAAACCCTTGGTTAATTGCAATTATCAATATGACAATTGTATTTGCCGTATTGATTGCTTTGGGCGTATTGATGAGCTTGATTCAAGTCATTGATCCGACCAAAAAGAAAGAGAAAAAATAAAACTTGGGGAGAGTTTTGTTTTTTCGTTCTGCCCGTTTGGGCATTTTCGTCGTTTGACGAACGCACTTATCTTTTATTTTAAGGAGGTTTCCGAATATGGAAGCATTTTTAGCCGCAATTACTTCAATTTGGTCTGATTCCGGTTTCAGTGCTTTGACCGGCGGTCATGTTATCATGATCATTGTAGGTTTGGTGCTGTTATACATGGCAATCGGCAAGGGCTTTGAACCATTGCTTTTGAGCCCTATCGCATTTGGCTGTATTTTGGCCAACATTCCTAAAAACGGTTTTGAAGAACCCGGTGTTATGTCCGTAATCGCTTATGGCATTCATCACGAAGTGTTCCCGCCGTTGATTTTCTTGGGCGTAGGTGCAATGACCGACTTCGGTCCGCTTATTGCTAACCCCAAGACATTGCTCCTTGGCGCTGCTGCACAAGCAGGCGTATTCGTGGCAATGCTCGGTGCTATGCTCCTCGGCTTCAATGTTCAAGAAGCATGTGCAATCGGTATTATCGGTGGTGCGGACGGCCCTACATCCATTTACTTGGCTGCAAAGATGGCTCCTCAACTTTTGGGTGCTATCGCCGTTGCCGCATATTCTTATATGAGTTTGGTTCCTTTGATCCAACCCCCTGTAATGATGCTCTGCACAACTAAAGCTGAACGCCAAATTGTTATGAAACAACTTCGTCCTGTTTCCCATTTTGAAAAGGTTGTATTCCCGATTATGTGTACCATTGTTATTTCCTTGTTGTTACCTTCCGTAACCGCATTGATTGGTATGTTAATGCTTGGTAACCTCTTCAAAGAAGCAGGTTGCTTGGATCGTCTTTGTGATACTGCACAAAACGCTTTGATGAACATTGTAACCATTTTCCTGGCTACTGGTACCGGCTGCACCATGAGTGCTGACAGTTTCCTGAACTATCAAACCATTTTGATTATTTGCTTGGGCTTGGTGGCATTCATTGGCGGTACTTTCGCTGGCTGTATTTTTGGTAAATTGATGCACATGGTTGACGGTGTTACCAATCCTTTGATTGGTTCCGCCGGCGTATCCGCAGTTCCTATGGCTGCACGTGTATCTCAAGTTGTTGGTCAAAAGGCAAATCCGTCCAACTTCCTCTTGATGCATGCAATGGGCCCGAACGTAGCAGGCG
>JAGHTS010000089.1 GCA_018065225.1 Candidatus Phascolarctobacterium caballi | reverse complement strand
AATGGGCGGCAATTTTACAATCCAAAGGTGTGCAAAAGGGTGATAAGGTAGGATTGTTCAGCAAGAATTGTGACGATTACATTATTGCCTATTTTGCAGTGATTAAAGCTGGCGGGATTGTTGTGCCGTTTAATTTTCAACTTGCCGCCAAAGAAGTGGCTTATATAGTTAAAGACACAAAAATGAAATTGTTACTGACCCGTGAAAATAAGGAAATCAGCGGTGCGTTGGCAGATGCAGGGATTGACTGGCCTTTGTTGCAAATGACTTTTGAAGATTTGCGCGGAATTACAGAAGTTCCTGTATTGAAAAGGGTGGCAATGCATGAGAATGACTGTTGTACAATTATTTATACAAGCGGTACGACTGGCAGACCTAAGGGGGCAATGCTCAGTCATAAAAATTTGGTTGCTAACACGGTTTCTACTCAAAAGGTTATCAATTTAAGTGATAAGGACCGTAATGTAACATTGTTACCTATGTATCATGCGTTTGCTTGGACCGGTTCTGTTTCTGCACCGCTAATGGGCGGGGCGTTAAATGTTATTTTGGAAAATTTTGTTCCAAGTGAAGCAATTCAATATCTTACAAAATATAAGGTAACTATTTTCTTGGGCGTGCCTGCAATGCTGGCATTGCTTATTAAAGGTGTGCCTGCAGAAGTAATGCAAAATCTGCGGCATGTTATTACAGGGGGAGCGCCGTTGCCACGTGCGGTAATAGACACTTTTTATGAAAAGTTTAAGGTTTTGCCACAGGAAGGATATGGTTTAAGCGAGGCAAGTCCTGTTTGTGCAGTTAATCCGACTGGCAAAGTGAAAGCAGGGTCTATTGGGGTTGATTTGCCTGATGTGGAATTAATGCTTCAAAATGAAAACGGTAAACCAATTGATAAAGTTGGGGAAGTTGGGGAATTGTGTGTTAAGGGTGAAAACGTGATGTTAGGGTACTTAAATCATCCTGAAGAAACTCAAAAAGTGATTGTTGACGGTTGGTTGCACACTGGTGATATGGCATATCGTGACAAAGACGGTTATTATTTTGTTGTAGACAGGTTAAAGGACATGATTATCAGTGCCGGGGAAAATATTTACCCGCGTGAGATTGAAGAAGAACTGATGTTACATCCTGATATTGCAGAAGCCAGTGTGGTTGGAGTGCCTGACAAACTGCGTGGGCAATGTGTATGTGCTTATATTGTTTTAAAAGCAGGGAGTCAAATGGATAAAAAGGCGGTGCGAAAATATTTGTTAGGACGTATTGCCACATATAAAGTTCCCCGGGAATGTTTGTTTGTTGAAAGTTTGCCCAAGAACAATACAGGCAAGGTTTTGAAAAAGGCGTTAAGGGAACGTGCACTTGTTGATTTGAATTTAAAGCAATAATTTGGATAAGTAGAGGAGTAATAAAATAATATGATTAGGGAAGATATTCGTAATATTGCAATAATTGCCCATGTTGACCACGGCAAGACAACTTTGGTGGATGCTTTGTTAAAACAAAGCGGTATTTTTCGTGCTAACGAGCATGTTGATGACCGTGTAATGGATTCCAATGATTTGGAAAAAGAACGTGGTATTACTATTTTGTCAAAGAACACGGCAGTAATGCATGGTGATGTCAAAATTAATATTTTGGACACTCCGGGTCATGCTGATTTTGGCGGTGAGGTTGAGCGTGTCCTGACTATGGTTGACGGAGTGTTGTTGTTGGTGGATGCTTATGAAGGACCTATGCCCCAAACTAAATATGTTTTGCGTAAGGCGTTGGAACAGCATTTAAAACCAATTGTTGTAATTAATAAGATTGACCGTCCTGACCAACGTGTTACAGAAGTTATTGATGAAGTATTAGATTTGTTTATTGAGTTAGATGCAGATGAGTCACAGTTGGATTTTCCTGTGGTTTTGACAAGCGCCAGAAATGGTATTGCAAAATTAAAAATGGAAGATGAAAGCACCAATTTGGAGCCGTTGTTCAAAACAATTATTGACAATATTCCTGCTCCTGATGTAGATGTAGATGCTCCTTTGCAGATGCTTGTAAATACTTTGGATTATGATGATTATGTCGGCCGTATTGTAGTTGGTCGTATTGTTCGTGGCAAGATTCATAATGGAGAGAGAATTACTTTGATGCAGGATGATAAAAATATTCCTGAAAAAATTGGACGTTTGTATTCATATCAGGGATTAAAACGTGTTGAGGTGCAAGAGGCTAAAGCAGGAGATATTGTTGCAGTTATTGGCTTGGAAGACCCTAAGATTGGAGATACGATTGCAGATTTGGTTACACCTGAAGCATTAAAAGGCATTAAGATTGATGAACCCACATTGAGTATGGTGTTTTCAGTAAATGACAGTCCTTTTGCAGGTAAAGAAGGAAACTTTATTACAAGCCGTCATTTGCGTTCCAGACTGTATAAAGAAATTCAGACAAATGTTTCTTTGCGGGTTGAAGATACAGAAACTACTGATGCGTGGAAGGTGTCAGGCAGAGGGGAACTGCATCTTTCTGTTTTGATTGAAACTATGCGTCGGGAAGGATATGAATTGGCGGTAGGAAAACCAAAAGTAATTTTTCACAAAGATGAAAATGGTAAATTGCTTGAGCCGATGGAAGCGTTGACAATAGATGTACCGCAAGAATTTATGGGTACGGTGATGGAAGGTTTGGGGTTACGTAAAGCTGAACTGCAAAGTATGCACGAAATGGCTGGTT
The DNA here is from genome assembly GCA_018065225.1 of Candidatus Phascolarctobacterium caballi. Taxonomy (GTDB): domain Bacteria; phylum Bacillota; class Negativicutes; order Acidaminococcales; family Acidaminococcaceae; genus Phascolarctobacterium_B; species Phascolarctobacterium_B caballi. Next base: position 2,087 of record JAGHTS010000089.1, on the reverse strand, counting down.
ATGTCCGTTTGGAATTTAAGATTCCGGCGCGTGGGTTAATCGGTTTCCGTAACCAGTTTTTGACGGATACAAAAGGTAACGGCATTATGAATCATGTGTTCAGCGGGTATGAACCTTATAAAGGGGATATGACCGGTAGAACACGTGGTAGTTTGATTGCTTTTGAAGCTGGGGAAACTTGTGCTTATGGAATTAATAATGCTCAAGAACATGGGACAATGTTTATTGTGCCGGGTGAAAATGTTTATGAAGGACAGATTGTTGGTGAAAATGCCCGTGAAGAAGATATGGATATTAATCCTTGTAAAAAGAAACATGTAAGTAATATGCGTGCCAGTGGAAGTGATGAAGCTATCAGATTGGTGCCGCCACGGTTTTTCAGTTTGGAGCAAGCATTAGAGCATATCAATGATGATGAGTTGGTTGAAGTTACTCCAAAATCAATTAGAATGCGGAAGAAAATACTTTCTAAATTGCAAAGGGCAAGGATTCGTGGGCGAGAATTTGTAGCAAAAAAAGCAAACGAGAAATAAAATTTTGATTTTGAAGGAGGATAAAATGGGGTTTGGCAGTAGTACGAAAAAAGTGTTTTCAGCTGATGAAACTAATCAAGGGTTTTCTCAAAACAACACAAAAAAAGAAACAAATGTAATGATACGTTTTCCTAATGAATTTAATGATGTGCAAGAATATGCCGAAGCACTTATTAATGGAAATATTGTTTTTTTAAATTTGGAAAATTTAGATGGTGTAGACAGAAATCGCGTTTTTGATTATATGAACGGAGTTGCATATATTGTTAATGCCAATGTAGATACAATTAATGAAAGTACAATGTTGATTTATGCTCCTTCTAAAATTGGAATTGACAAGTAGCAGAAAAATTTTTGTAAATTATTTGCAGGAGACATATTAAATGGTAATGCCAAGTTTTGTGCAATTAAAGGTATGTACAACAACTATTGAGCAATTAAAAAAGAATGGTATTAAATTGCCGATGCCAATTCAGGCATCGGCAATTCCTGCTTTATATGCAGGAAAAGATGTAATTGCAAGAGCGCAAACAGGAACAGGAAAAACGTTGGCGTTTTGTATTCCATTAGTAGAAAAAATAGATATTCTTAAAAATTTTGTTCAAGCATTGGTGATTACACCAACTCGTGAATTAGCACAACAGACATCGCAAGAAATAAAAAAAATAATAGGGAACAGGGATATCAAAGTATTGGCAGTTGTTGGCGGTAAAGATTTTGAATCACAGAAAAATAAATTACAAGGCAAAAGTCAAGTGCTAATAGGGACACCGGGACGTTTGCTTGATCATATAAAAAAAGGGAATACAAATTTAGGAGGGGTGAAATATTTAGTTCTTGATGAAGTGGACGAAATGTTGGAGCAGGGTTTTATAGATGAAGCGGTAGAGTTAATTATGATGTGCCATCCGCAACATCAGACAATGTTATGCAGTGCTACATTAAATGAAGAAGTTAAAAAATTGGGATTAAAACTATGTACTAATCCAAAAATTGTCGATATAAATCCTTTGGAAACAACGGTTAGGGCTATAAAACAAATAGGCATAAAAGTTACAGAAGAAAATAAAAATGAAGCATTAGCTATGTTAATTACACGTCTAAATCCATATTTAATGATTGTTTTTTGTTATAGCAAAGAAAGAGCAAAAGAACTATATAATTGGCTTGATAATAAAGGATTTAACGTTGAAACTTTGCATGGGGATATGAGCCCGGCAAAGCGGAAAACCGTAATGAAAAAATTTCGCGATGCCAAATTGCAGATTTTGGTAGCAAGTGATTTGGCGGCACGTGGACTGGACGTGGAAGGGGTTACACACATTGTTAATTACGATATACCGCATAATGAAGAATGGTATGTTCATCGTATTGGCAGGACTGGTCGCGCAGGAAGAGACGGTATTGCAATAACTTTTTATACGCCGGATGAAATTCGTTGGTTAAAAAATATTGAAGAAAAACTAAAAGTAAAATTGGAAAAGCAAAATTTGGAAGGTAAAGTGATAAAAGGCAGAATTTAAAGTTAAATATGATTGATGAAAATTATAAATG
>JAGHTS010000053.1 GCA_018065225.1 Candidatus Phascolarctobacterium caballi | reverse complement strand
ATGTAATAAATTTTTATATCAAATTTTTAAAGTTTCCCCTTCAGATTTGGCTACCACTCCGCAAACCACCGTATCACCAACCGTGTTTGTCATTGTACGGGGCATATCAATAATACAATCTATACCTGCAATCAACGCAGTCCCCTCTAATGGCAGACCTACTGCGGTAAGTACCATTGTCAACATAATAAATGACGCACTGGGTACCGTAGCCGTACCAATAGACGCCAATGTACCGCTAAATATCAATAACAGATATTGTCCAAAACTAAGGTCAACCCCATAAACTTGTGCCACAAACAATGTACACATCCCTTCATAAATTGCCGTGCCATCCATATTAATTGTTGCCCCCAACGGCAAAACAAAAGAGGAAACCACCTCACTGATATTCATCCCCCGACAACACTTTAACGTTACAGGCAGCGTCACCCCGCTTGACCTGACACTAAATGCCATTACCGCCGCTGGTAGAACATTTTTTAAGTATTTAAATACGTTTATTCTAAATATAGTAAGAAAACCGCCATACACGACAAAAATATGTAACACAACTGCCACATAAAACAATACTATCAACTTAAACAAAGACATAAATATTGCTGTACCATTTTGTGCCACCACAGGTACAACCAAGCCAAATACCCCAATGGGTGTCAATTTAACTATTCCGCCAACTACCTTAAAACTTACTTCTGCCGCCTGTTCAAAAAAATGTTTTACCATCGCAACCTTTTCCCCAACCAACACCACACCAATGCCGACTGTCAAACTGAAAATTATAATTTGCATCATATTGGCATCAAACATGGCTTTTATTGGGTTGGACGGAAATATATCAATCAGAACACTGCCCAAAGATGGCAATTCCTTAGTATTAACCGCTACCTGTTGTGATACCGAAGGTATATTTAACCCCACACCCGGTTCAAAAACATACCCCAACAAAATACCAATACCCATTGCCAAAAAAGTCGTCAGCATATACAGTCCAACTGTTTTGCAACCAATCCGTCCCAGTTTTGCCACATTATCCAAACTGCTTACCCCTACCACCAAACTGCAAAACACCATAGGAATAATCATCATCTGCAACAGATTAAGGAAAATTTTGCCAACAGGTGCAATCCAAATATCAGCAAACCTTGCCCCTTCCTGCCCCAAAACAAGACCGACCGCAATACTTAAAAATAAAGAAACTAATACTTTAACCAAAAATTTCATATTTACCTACCACCCATAATTTTTTACATTATAACACAAAAGCACGGCATTATACACCGTGCTTTTATATCAGATATAAATCAATTTATACCATTACAATCAAACTTCCAATGTTTCTCCCTCAGATTTTGCCACCAAACCGGTCACCACCGCATCACCTGTTACATTAACACTGGTACGCGGCATATCCAAAATACGGTCAATCCCTGCCACCAACGCAGAACCTTCCAAAGGAAGTCCCAACGCTGTCAAAACCAAAGTCAGCATAATAAAACCTGCACCCGGCACACCCGCTGTCCCAATAGAAGCCAAAGTGCCGGTTATAATAATGACAGCATATTGGCTCATACTTAAATCAATACCATAAATTTGCGCTACAAATAAAGCACATACACCCTGATAGGCAGCAGTACCGTCCATATTAATCGTTGCCCCCAACGGCAAAACAAAAGAGGAAACCGCCTTACTGATATTCATTTTACGGCAACATTCCAATGTTACAGGCAAAGTCCCGCCTGAAGAACAACTGGTAAATGCCAACAGGGAAGCCGGCAACACATTCTTTAAATATTTTATAGGGTTAAGCCCTGCCACAGTCAGCATACCGCCATAAACCACTATAGCATGAACTGCACAAGCCAAATAAACCGCCAGTACAATTTTAATCAACGGCATTAAAACCGCAGGCCCATTTTTGGCAATAACAGGAGTAATCAGACCAAACACCCCGATAGGTGCCAAACTCATAATTCCACCAATAATTTTGTAACATGCTTCTGCAAAGCCGTCAAAAAACTTGTGTACGGCTTCCGCCTTTTCACCCGCAGCCACAATGCCTGCACCCAAAGCCAAACTGAACACAATGATTTGCAACATGTTCGCCTTAGTCATAGAAACCAAAGGATTGTCAGGGAACACATCCATCAAAACCTTCCCCAAACTGGGTGCCTGTTTTGCCGCAACCTTTAAACCCTCTGTACTCATATCCAAACCCACACCCGGTTGGAATATCAGACCAAAGAAAATGCCAATGGCAATCGCTACAAAAGTTGTTCCCATATACAAAATAATTGTCTTACCGCCAATACGACCCATTTTATTGACATCACCCAAACCGCAGACACCAACCACCAAACTGCTGAACACCAAAGGAACAATCATCATTTTAATCAAATTCATAAAAATAGTTCCCAAAGGAGCAATCCAAGTATTGGCAAAAGCCAAGCCGTCAGCACCCAACACTAACCCGGTGGCTACACCAACCAGCAAACCGCCTAAAATTTTTGTTGATAACCCCATAATCTTTTCCCCCTATACTTTTTGATATTGGCGTAATTGTACAAGAAACCAATGTCTTATGTAAAGAGAAAATGCTTATGTATCTTGTATACATAAGCGATGAATGACTAAAACAAAAGATAATTTGATTTTCCAAAATTTTGTATTTTCAAAACAAATTTTTAATCAGTTTTGACGTCAAAATTGCTTTTTTGACGTCAAAACACAAGATTTTTATCAAAATATTATTTTACTTTTAACTTTTTACAA
>JAGHTS010000018.1 GCA_018065225.1 Candidatus Phascolarctobacterium caballi | reverse complement strand
AAAAATGCTAATGCAGCCAATGCTGATGTTATTGTTAAAAACGGCAATAATCTTTTGGTTTTGGTTGCCGACCAAAAAACTTCTCCTGTTATTGATGCGTCAAACGGTAATGTCAGCATTGACGGTGAAGTAAGGATGAGGGGGCAGGAAGGTCAAAAATTGATTGATGCCGGTAGTGAAAAGGAAGTTGTTATTGGTGGCGGTGAAATAAGAAATGCTGATACCGGGGCAGGTGATGGCACAGTAAGTAATCCGGCTATTGATATGAAAGATGGTTCTTCCGTATATATTGGCGAATATGTGGATAGCAGTAATAAAAAAGTGTTTAGCAATAGGGATGTACAATTTACAGGCGATGTGAAAAATACAAAAGGTTCGTTCAATATTGCTTTGATGACAGATAAGTCATATTGGGATGGCGATTATCAAAATGAAGATGCAGAATTTAATATTGATATTAACCATCATGGGGCAAAATGGAGTGGCAGTGCCAACGGTGATGTAATTAATGTCAATCTTACACAAGGCACATGGGTTAATATGGGTGCAAGCAGCAGTACGGGGAATAATTTTACATTAAAGGGTGGTGGAGCCGGCAAAGCATTTTTGGATATGAGCAATGCTTCAAGTGGAAATGTGACCATTGATAATTACAGCGGAGGTATGACAATTATTTATGGGCATGAAGCGGCAACGCCTACGACTATTCCCGGCGGGACAGTAAGGATTGTTAATGCGGCTCAAGGTTCTGTAATTAATATGATGACGCTAAATGCCGGTGTTGACATGAATGACCCTGATTCTATTTTGGATACAATGAATGCTGTGGCTCATAAGTTGCTTTATACTAACTATGCAACAGAAGGAAACATTAAAGGTACAGTTGGTATTGGTGAGGGGTTGACCCGTCCTACTATGGTAACGCATATTGCAGATTATAAATTTGATGATGAACCTGCATCTATTGACCGCACTACATTGCGTGATACATTTGCACATGGGGATATTGTTTATGGAGATACAGAAACAGCAATGATGCATGGGGCAAAAATGGCAATGGCATCAACTACAATGACTTGGCGTGCTGAAAACAATGATTTGTTGAAACGTATGGGGGATTTGCGGTTGAAAAAAGATGAAG
>JAGHTS010000007.1 GCA_018065225.1 Candidatus Phascolarctobacterium caballi | reverse complement strand
TTGCAATACTGTCATAGCAATGAGCTGAAGTATAAGCATCAGTCCCTCTGCCAATGAAACTTTGATTTCCTTCTTTTTGCCACCCTAATGCTAATGCAATTGTATGCCGCTTATCATGATACTTAATACCTGCACTATAAGTTCTGCGAATACCTACCGGCACCATAAATTGCCCACCATCTGCCGGAATACCATCATCATCAAAGGCAAAACCCAACATACCTGTATATTTTTTACTAAACTTATATTCATAACCAATTGCATAACGCCATGTATCTTTCCAATTATGAATACTGGTTGTACCCGGTTGTCCTAAATATGGTTTGCCAAATGACATATACAACTCTTTAAAATTATGCCACTGAGTACGAATCGCACTTAATTCCACCCGACTTTTAGTGTCAAATCTATGGCTGTAACCAAAATGATAAGAATCTGGCAACGTTACTTCACCCCGTGCTGTATTATGCACTAGCAAAGGGCTTGGCAAACCGTAACAATTCATATCTGCATCCATACTATGTTTAATTTTACTGTGATATGCAAAACCTATTTCATCTTTTTTTGTCGCAGCATAACGCATACCCAAATTCCAACCTAAAGCCCAAGTTTCCCCTTCAATTTGATTAGACCCCATTGGTGCAGTTGGCACACCTAATTTGCTCCAGTATGTAAAATCTTTTTGCAATTCCAATTTTACATAATTAATATCAGCTCCTACTGCCCAATAAAACTTATTTCCCGATTTGCGGGCATAAGTTGGTGTAATACTCAATCCCTCCATTTTTGCAAAACGATTATTGGTAGCAGCCATAGTGCCGCCTTCAAACTCTGACATGTTGCCAAAACGGCTGAAACATCCCAAGCCATACCATTCTTTATCACTTACCTTACGCACATAATACGAACCCGGGGCCCATGCAGGATGCACCCGGTTACGCAGATCTTCAGTTGTGCCTAATAGCGAAGTGGTTTTTTCATGTCCATGCGGACTTATATAGGTTGCGCTAAATTTAACTTGCTCCCCCTCGCAAAGCGTAATACCTGCCGGATTATATGCCATATTACCCGCATCATTTTCAATAAACATAGCAGCCCCGCCCATAGCAACACCTTCAGTATGATGCTCAATAATACCATAACCTTCTGCAAATGCCACTGCAGGAGCAAGCATAGCTGCCAAAGTAATTGATGCCAATAAAGATTTTTTCATAAGTTACAAATTCCTTTCTTCAATAAAAAATGCATAAACACGACTTTATCTGCATTATATCAAGTACAAAATGCTATGTCACTTATTTCTTTTAAATCTTCATTTTAAATTTTTAATTAAAAATAAAATTCATATCCTACTGAAATGATATTGGCATAATTCTTATAAGTATGCGCAGATGTATATTTATCTAATCCTGAACCGCTAAAACTTGTACTTCCCAATTTCATCCAACCCAATGCCAAAGATACCGATTGTTTTTTATCATTATATCTTACACCTACTGAATATGTCCTACGATTACCAGTCGGCACCATAAAATCACCGCCATTATACGGAATCGCATCCCTGTCATGAGCAAAACCTAACATTCCTATATATTTTTCGCTGAATTTATGCTCATACCCTACAGCAAAACGCCAATTATCTTCCCAGTTTTTTTCTGTTGTGCTTATATGTCCGGGAATTGCGTTACCGCTTAATGTCAATGCGTCAAAAGTATGCCAATTGCACCTCATTGCCTGCAATTCCAATCGGTTTTTATCATCAAATTTATGCCCATAACCAAAAGTATAACTATCCGGCAAAGTTATATCCGCAGACGCATCACTTGTTGCCGAACCAAATTTTAAATCTGCACCGGTAATGCTATGTTTTATTTTACTGCGATACACCAAAGCAATTTCATCTTTATTGCTTGCTTCATAGTTTACAGATGCATTCCATCCCAATGCCCAAGAGTTTCCTTTAACCTGCATATGTCCTAACTCTGTATCTTTTTGCATTTCCACAGAAAAAAGATTAATGTCCGGCGCTACTGCCACAGACCATTTTTTATCAGCACGCAAAGCATAAGTAGGACAAAAACTGAGACATTGCACTTTGGCAAAACGGTTATTTGATGCCGCAACAGTATCGTCATAAAATTCTGACATATTCCCAAAACGGGCAAACATCGCTATTCCATAATAATTTTTATTGTCCACATTATTGGCATAATACACTCCCGGTGCTATTGCCGGATGTGACCGTGAATGATCTTTTATAAAGTCACCATAGATTCCTTGATAGTGCGTTGCAACAGACGCTGTATATTTTACATGTGGGCTTATTTGCGTGGCACATATCTTTAACGAATTTTTATTTGTTTTAGTTAATGACGCCGGATTATAAGCCAAATTACCGGCATCATTCCCGGCAAACATCCTTGCCCCACCCATAGCCACACCTTCTGTTGTAAATTCTGTCAAACCAAATCCTTCTGCAAACACATTTTCATTGTTAGCACAAAGCATACCTGCCAATAAAGTTATTAAAA
>JAGHTS010000261.1 GCA_018065225.1 Candidatus Phascolarctobacterium caballi | reverse complement strand
CCTGCGGATTGATGTGGAACTGAACAGATATGACTCTAAGAAAGTAATTTTGCCGGGCGGTACTCATACAGAGATTGTAAAGGAACGCGTCAGGGCGGTGGACAACCGTGGACACAAGGTGTGGATAACAAAAGAAGTCCCTAAAACTGTCCAAGACCCGCCCACAATCAATAACCTTAATTTTGTTGGGGTTACTTTTACGGGGACGGATGTTAAGACGGGCAAGCAGGTGCTGTTGTTCAAGGACGACAGGGAACGTACAAGTTATGGGGTTGATAATACGGAAACAAAAGATATGTACCAACGCATATTGAAAAATTTTTGGGATAAGTTTGGCAAGTTGTTGTTAAAGGGGAAAATGTAAAAATCTTACAGTTTTTTCATTTGTTGTTTTGTTTAGTTGACATAAGTATAGTCAATGCTTATAATTACATTTAATTTCATACAACGCAGTGAAAGAGAAGCGATCTGCAAGGTGTGTAAAGAGAGTTGTCGTTTGGTGTAAGGCAATCATACCGCAGAAAGTTCCGCTCCGGAGCGGCTGGCGATGAGTCAGACGGGGTTCGCCCGATATAGCGATAAGTAAGTTGACCTGTAAAGGTAATTTGGGTGGTACCGCGAGTAGAACTCGTCCCATAGTGGGACGGGTTTTTTGTTTGGTAAGGAGATGATGGAATGAAAAGGGCGTATAATTTTAATGCGGGGCCTTCGGCAATGCCGTTGGAGGTTTTGCAGGAGGCACAACAGGAATTTTTGGATTATGCAGGTACGGGGATGAGCATTATTGAAATGAGCCACCGCAGCAAGGAATATGATGCATTGCATCAGGAAACTAAAATGTTGTTGCGTGAGTTGATGAATATTCCTGACGATTATGAAGTATTGTTTATACAGGGTGGCGGCTCAACCCAGTTTTTGATGACGGCGGCAAATTTTGCCAAAGGCAAACCTGTTGCTTATGTCAATACAGGTGTATGGTCAAAAAAAGCGTTTGCCGAGTCAAAACGATATGGTGATGCTTATGAGGCGGCAAGCAGTGCGGATAAAAACCACAGTTATATCCCGCAACAGTTTGCAATTAAACCCAATACTGCATATGTGCATATTACGGCTAACAATACCATTTACGGAACAGAGTATCCCGTTTTTCCTGATTTGGGTATACCTGTCATTTGTGATATGAGTTCAGATATTCTATCCCGGCCTGTGGATGTGAGTAAGTTTGCTTTGATTTATGCCGGGGCTCAAAAAAATTTGGGTCCGGCAGGGGTGGTAATCGTTATTGTCAAAAAAGATTTTTTGCAAACAGCCAATCAAGATTTGCCAACAATGTTGAAATACAGTACTTTTGCAGAGAATGATTCTTTGTACAATACTCCGCCTGTATTTGGCATTTATATGGTGAATAAAACTTTGCATTGGATTAAAAATCAAGGCGGAGCAGAAGTTTTGGCAAAACGTAATCTGGAAAAGGCAAAACTGATTTATGATGTGATTGATAATTCTGCCGGCTTTTATGTCGGCCATGCTGAAAAACCATACCGTTCCTTAATGAATATTACTTTTAATTTAAGGGATAATGATTTGGAAAAGGAGTTTGTGGCGACGGGTAAGGCCAAAGGATTTGTAGGTATTGGCGGACACCGGTTGGTTGGCGGATGTCGTGCCAGCACATATAATGCAGTTACCAAAGAGGCATGTGCTGCTTTGGCGGAATATATGCAAGAGTTTCAAAAAAAGCATAAATAAGAAAGGAAAAAAGAAAAATGGCATTTAAGGTTTTTGTTTCCAATGATATTAGCGAAAAGGGTATCGCTTTACTGAAAGAAAAATTTGATGTGGATGTGAGTCCCAATTTGAAAGATGAGGAATTACTTAAGGTAATTGACAAGTATGATGCTATTGTTACCCGTAGTCAGATGAGGTTTACCAAAGAGATTATCAATGCCGCCTCCAAATTGAAAGTTATTGGCAGAGCTGGTGTAGGTGTGGATAATATTGATGTACCCGCTGCTACGGCAAAGGGAGTGATGGTTATCAATGCACCGGAGGGCAACACTTTGGCGGCGACAGAACATACCATTGCTATGATTATGGCAATGACAAGGCATATTCCGCAAGCACATCAAAGTTTGCAGGAAGGCAAATGGGACAGAAAAAGTTTTGACGGCATCCAAGTTGCCGGCAAAACTTTGGGCATTATTGGTGTGGGACGGATTGGCAGCCGTGTGGCGTTGCGTATGCAGGCGATGGAAATGACTACTATCGGTTATGACCCGTACATTACCAAAGAACGAGGCAAACAGTTAAATGTGGAGTTGGTGGACACTTTGGATGAATTGTTACGTCGTAGCGATTATATTACTATTCATACACCATTGACCGATGAAACACGCAATATGATTTGTGCTGAAACCATTGCCAAGATGAAAGACGGAGTACGGATTGCCAACATTGCCCGGGGCGGATGTATGGATCATCAGGCGGTGGCGGATGCTATCAAAGCGGGAAAAGTTGCAGGTTGCTGTTGTGATGTTTATAAGGAAGAACCATTAGTCAATAATCCGTTTAAGGGTTTGCCACAGGTAGTGCAAACCCCCCATTTGGGTGCGTCCACTTTGGAAGCGCAAGTTAATGTGGCAGTTGATGTGGCTTATGGCGTAATTGATGCTTTGGAGGGCAGGCCTGTAATGAGTGCGGTAAATATGGCACCCATTTCCAAAGCAGTGGCGGAAACTATTCAACCATATTTTGCTTTGGCAGAACGCATGGGAAATATTGCCATGGGCATTGCCGAAGGGGCGATTAAGGAGATAGAAATTGAATATACTGGTGATTTGGCGGTTACGGACACGGGATTATTGACTATTGCAGCACTAAAAGGGTTGCTGACCCCGGTGTTGGGCAGCAGTGTAAACTTTGTCAATGCTTCTGATTTGGCAAAGAAACGCAATATCAATGTAAAAGATGTCAAGTCCAATGTGCAGGGCTATTATAGTACTTTGATTAAATTGCATTTGCAGACAGAAAAGGGCGAACACCGTGTATATGGGACTTTGTTTGACGGCAAGACCGCCAAGATTGTGGATATTGACACTTATCGTGTGGATTTTATTCCCAAGGGTAATTTAATTTTGGCACCCCACATTGATAAACCTAATATGATTGGGCAAATCGCCACACTTCTTGGAAAAGCGGGAATTAACATTAACGGGATGCAAGTAGGTTCTACGCCGAAGGCAGATACCAATATTATGGCTATTGCCGTAGGCAAGGAAATTTGGGTTGATATTCTTAAACAAATTAGAGCAATAGACGGAATTATAGATGTTAAAATGATTCAATGTGAGGAGTGATGGCGGTTTTTCAAAGGGGTAATTTTT
>JAGHTS010000160.1 GCA_018065225.1 Candidatus Phascolarctobacterium caballi | reverse complement strand
GAAAATTATAAAAAGGGAGTTTATATTATGGCTTTATCTCACACCAATTATTGCAAACGTTATCGTTTGAAGAAGAAACTTATCGCCCGTGCGGACAATATACAAAAACCCTCCACGCAATGAGTGGAGGGTTTTTTATTCCCCAAATAGGGCATCTACAAATTTATCCGGTTCAAAGGGGCGGAAGTCCATCATCCCTTCGCCCACCCCAATCCATTTGACGGGCAATCCCAATTCTTCTTTGACGGCAATTACCACTCCGCCTTTGGCGGTGCCGTCCAACTTGGTGAGTACCACCCCTGTGACTTTGGCAGATTTGACAAACTCTTTGGCTTGGGAAATGGCATTTTGCCCTGTGGTGGCATCCAATACCAAAAATGTGTCGTGAGGCGCATCGGGTATTTCTTTTTGGATAACCCGATGTATTTTTTCCAGTTCGTTCATCAGATTGGTTTTGTTGTGTAACCGTCCTGCGGTATCAATAAACAACAAGTCCGCCTGACGTGCCTTCGCCGCCTGTACGGCATCAAAGACAACCGCTGCGGGGTCTGCCCCTTCGCCGTGGGCAATGACTTCACAACCGCCTTTTTCACCCCAAATTTTCAGTTGTTCTGCCGCCGCCGCCCTAAATGTGTCCGCCGCCGCCAAAACGACTTTGTATTTGAATAATGTGTAATAATGTGCCAGTTTGCCGATGGTTGTGGTTTTGCCTACACCGTTGACCCCTACTACCAAAATGACTGTGGGTTTGTGTCCCACTCTTGTCCGTTGTCCCGGGTCAGTCAGCAATTCCACCATGTATTTCCGCAAAAAGGGCATTACTTCTGCCGCAGTTTTGATGGTGTGGTCTTTGGCTGCCTGACGGACTGCGGTCAACAGTTTTTCAGTAGTTTTGGCTCCCACATCCGCACTGATAAGTATCATTTCCAGTTCTTCCATAAAGTCATCATCTATGACGGAACTGGAGGAAATCAAATCAGCAATTTTTTCAGTTAAATTAAAGCGGGTTCTTGCCAAACCCGCTTTTAAGGTTTCAAAAAATCCCATTATGCCTCTATATTTTCTGTTTTTTCGCCGTCGTTAATTTTGACGGACAATAATTTGGAAACTCCGCTTTCCTGCATTGTGACACCATACATAATGTCTGCACTTTCCATTGTTCCTTTACGGTGGGTAATGACAATGAACTGGGTCTTTTGGGCATAGTTGTGCAAGAAGTTGCTAAATCTGCCGATATTGGCATCGTCCAAAGGCGCGTCAATTTCGTCCAAGATACAGAAGGGACTGGGCTGATAACTTAACAACGCAAACAACAAGGCAATGACTGTCAATGCCCGCTCGCCGCCGCTTAACAGGAACAAGCCCTGCAATTTTTTGCCCGGCGGTTGTGCCTCAATATCTATACCGCTTTCCAACGGGTCGTCAGGATTGCTTAATTTTAACAAAGCCGTGCCGCCGCCAAACAAATCTTTGTAGCAGTTGGCAAAATACATATTGATTTGACTGAATGCCTCTTGGAATCTTGCAGACATTCCTGTGTTGATTTCACCGATAACTGTTTCCAGTTGGGTTTTGGCGGTCATTAAATCGTTAAACTGGGTTGCCAAAAATTCCGCCCGTTCCTTAACCGCATTGTATTCGTCCACTGCCGCCGGATTAACGGGGCCCAATTCCACAATGTCCATTGTAAGTTGCCGTTCCATCTTTGCCAGTTCCCTGTCGCTTTCCTGCAACAAATCGCTGGCGTGGGCTTCTTCAATAGTCATCTGATAGTTTTGACTTAATTCATCCATGGCATGTTCATAGTCCGCATTGGAACGGGTCAGTTCCATTTCCGATTGATGGAATTTGGCTTCGGCGGTGGCAGCCACCCTACGTGCCTCCATTGCCGCCTGTTGCGCTTCTTCGTGCTTGGCTTGTGCTTCGGCACGTTTGGCAACAAACTGCTCTTTGCCCCCTGCGGTTTCCGCCAAATCTAACATCATGGTTTCCTGCTTTTTAGCCAGTTCCTCTTTTTGGGCGGCACATTCATTAACCAATGTGGAAAGACGTTCCCGCTCTTCCTCGTTTTTGCTGATTTCTTCCTGTAAATTGGCTTGTGCCTTATCCAAATCCTGCATTCTCTGTTCCATATACTGCATACGGGCAGAGGTGCTTTCTATATCTACTTTGCTGTTTGCCAACTGGTTGTCCAAAGCATTTAATTGGGTTGTTTCTTTGGTGATGCGTGCCTTTAAGTCATCCAGCGCCTGCTTTGCACCTTCGTCGGCATTTTCACGTTCTGCCAAAGTGTTCCGCAATTCTTTGACCCTGTCACGTTGTGCCATATAGGCATTGGCTGCTTCCGTGCGTTCCCCCAAAGCCGCTGCCAATTTATTGTCCGCATCATTCTTTTCCCGTTGCAGGTTGGCGGTTTCCAACTGCAATTCCTTAAACCGCAATCCCTGTGTTTCCACTTGGGTTGCTAATTCCTTTTCTTCCTTTGCAGTGCCATTGGCAACGGTTTCCGCCGCTTCCAATTTTTCCTGCCACTGCAAAATTTCTTCATTAATTTTTTCAACTTGGTTCTTTAATTCGTCAATGGTCTTTTCACGGCTGAGGAAACCTTCCCTGTGACGTTTTGCACCGCCTGTCAAAGAACCGCCCGCATTGACTACATCACCGTCCAAAGTCACCACCCTGAAACGGAATCTTCCCGAACGTGCCGCATTGAGCGCCACATCCAAATTTTCTGCCACCAAAACCCGTCCCAATAAAAATTTGAGGGCGACTTCAGCGGTCTGGTCACATTTTACCAAATCAAAGGCAAAACCCAACACACCGGGCAGTTTTGCCAGTTGCTTTTCATCATCCTGCAAAGGTCTGGGGTTTACCGTGTCCAAAGGCAAAAAAGTTGCCCTGCCGACATTTTGCTCTTTTAAGTAAGCAATCGCCTTTTTGGCGGTTTCCGCATCTTTGGTAACGATATTTTGCGCCCCGTCACCCAAAGCGGTTTCAATAGCCGTCACTAATTTTGGCTCTACGGTCAAAAGTTCCGCCGCCACACCGATAATATTTTGTTGCCAGTTTGCACTTGCTTTTAATACAGCCCTGATACCATTGCCAAACCCGTCATAACTTTCCTGCATATGTTCCAAAGTACTTAGACGTGCCTCTGCCATTGCCAAATTACGCTCAGTTTCGGCTTTTTTGTCCGCCAGTTCTTTAACATTATTGTTTTGCTCAGTTAAGGTGTTTCTGATTTCCGTTAATTTTTGGGTGTAATTGTCCCGTTCCCGTTCCACCCGTGCCAGTTCATCCGCAGTATTCCTGCCACGTTGTTCCACCTCGTCCGCCTGTGCTTCCAAACTGGTTATAATATCTTTTAAACCTTCACGCTGTTTGACCCGCTCATCCTGTTCCTTTTCCAATGCTTCCAACTCTGTCCGCATTTGCAACAGTTCCTGCATACCTTGGAAAAATTCACTTTGGGCATTATTCTGCTCATTGTTGGCGGTGTCCAAACGTGCCTGTGCCGCATCACGTTCCTTCTGCAAGTTTTCCGCCTGCATTTTCAAGCCGGAAAATTTGGCTTCCAATTCGTCATACTCCTTGGCAACCGCATCCAAAATTTCCTGATTGGCAGTAACCTGTCCCGCCAAATTTTTATTCTTTTCTTCCAAACGGATATTGTTTTTTACACTGCCGTCACTGCGTTCCTGCAAAACATTGATTTCCCCACGCAGTTTTTCCAAGGCATTTTCTTTTTCCGCAATCAGCCCCTGCAAATTGGTAAAATCTTCGTTCAACTTGTCCATTGCGTGCTGGCTTTCCACCTCTGCCGCCTCTTTTTGGGCTGTATCGCTTAATTTTTCCTGCAACTCGTTTTGCAGACGTTCTTGCTTTTCCAATAATTTTTGACGGACTGTTTCAATACCGTCAATCTTGCGCATAAACTCGGTCAGACGCACCTTTTTCAGTTGCCCGTCCAACTCATTAAATTTTATCGTCTTGTCGGCGGCTTCCTTCATCGGCGCCACCTGATTTTCCACTTCCACTTTTATATCGTTAATACGCACAAGGTTTTGGGTGGTTTCATCCAATTTACGCATCGCATCTTTTTTACGCATACGATACTTGGCAATACCTGCGGCTTCTTCAAAAATAGTTCTGCGTTCCTCCGGACGGGAATTTAAGATTTCGTCAATCTTGTTCTGCCCGATAATACTCATTGACCCCTTGCCCAAACCTGTGTCCGCCATCAAATCAATAATGTCTTTCAGACGGACGGACTTTTTGTTAATCATATAGTCGCTGTCCCCACTGCGGTACAGACGGCGGGTCAAGCTTACTTCGTCAAAATCTAACGGCAAAGCATGGTCAGTATTATCAAACACCAAATTCACTTCCGCCAAACCCAAAGCACGACGTTTGGCGGTACCGCTGAAAATAACATCTTCCATCTTGCCGCCACGCAAATACTTGGCGCTCTGTTCACCCAACACCCAACGGATAGCGTCCGAAATATTGGACTTGCCGCTGCCGTTAGGCCCTACAATGGCAGTAATCCCTTTATCAAAATTCAATTCAGTTTTATCCGCAAAGGATTTAAACCCAAATG
>JAGHTS010000065.1 GCA_018065225.1 Candidatus Phascolarctobacterium caballi | reverse complement strand
TTGCCGTAGCGTACTGCCCCGTCAATGTAGGTGTTGTTTTTCAATGTGTGTCTTGCTATTACGCCTACTCCTTTGTTGTTGCTGTCTCCTTCGCCGTGAATGTCGTTGTTGTAGGTGTCAAAGTCCCCTTTGCCGTATTCAAAGAACAGTCCGTAGGTTGTTTTGTCCCCGCTTGTCCAGTTTTTGCTTGTACCTGCTCCTACCAAAAATCCCCAGCCGTCCATATCTACATGGCTGCCTGTTTTGTATTTGCTTCTGTTGGCTGTTACTGCCCCGAAGGTGTTGACGACTGGGCTGGTGGCTATGTTGGAATTATTCTCATTTGCTGGTTCTGTTTCTTTTTCTTCTGTCTGTAATGTGTTTGCCAATAAACTTGCCAGCCCTTCGCCTAATGCGAGGTCGGCACTTTGGTTGATCATTGCTGTTGCCGCGGCGATGCCTTCAACAGGTGCTTTTCCTCTGTCCCCACCTACACCAAAATCTTTTAGCAAAGTTAAAATCAGATTATTGCCGTCCATAGAAATCACACCTGCTCCGCCAAGTACAGTTTCATTGATATTACTTACATCTCCATTTTTATCATCAGCGGCAATCAAAGTAATTACATCCCCCGAATTTAATTTTACACCATTGGCGGCATCCACCCCTATAGTTGTATTGTCATAAGTAACGCTTGCGGTTTCCAACATAACATCACCATTTGTAATATTGCTTGGCAAGGTGAAATTCATATTTTGGAAAAACTTAACTTCGTTTGCCTTACTGCCCATTTTTATTTTCAAATTTAAAGTGTTGTTGGAGCTTGTACTCCCCATTCCACCATAAAGTTTAATCCCACTTCCAAAATCACCGCCGGAAATTGTTACTGTATTGCCGGTAACAGGACCTGCATTATTTTGACAAGCACCATAAATCTCTACATTACCGCCAAAAGTACCGCCGGAAATTTCTACAAGATTATCTTGAACGGTACTGACATAAATATTGGTAGAAGCACCATAAATTTTAGCCTCACCAGTAAAATCACCACCAGTAATATATACTTTATTTCCCTTAACTGTAGCTCTATTAGAAGAATAAGCACCTTTAATCTCCACATTGGATGGAAATGTGCCACCGCTAATATTGACTATATTATTTTCTTTATCACCAGAATCACCAAATACACCTTGTATAAATCTCACTCCCCTTAAATCACCACCAGTAATATTCAAAATGTTATTTTTAAGTGTACCATTTTTACTATAACCAACTTGAAGATTAGTGACATTTCCAAAGGTCCCCCCGGAAACATTTAACATACAGTTCATGACAGTATTAGAATCACCTTCGGCACAACCGCTTTCTATATTACTCAAGCCCGTAAAAATGCCTCCAGTAATACTCACTATATTATCAGTAATATGTGCACTTGTACTATAACTGCCATAAATGTTCTCAATACCATCCCACCCATTACCGCCAACATCCTTTGTACTATTATTAATAGTAAGTCGCAATCCCGTAGTGCCCGCATCACCCTGTACAGTAGTCCATTTATTGTACTCAGTACCATACCAATTCGTTGCAAAAACACTGTTGGCGCACAGCATCCCGCCAGCCAACACCGTCAGCATTATTTTGTTTTTCAGATTGATTTTCATAATTTTCACCTTTTCTAATCAAAGGTATATTTTTTTGTATTATACTACTTTTTTTACAAATTTATTTAAATTATTTAAAATTTCAACAAAAATCAAACGATTCCCCAATTTTTTACTCTATTACCACTTTTTTCAAAGTAAACTCATAACATCTTTCCGCCCTTTCAAATTCAAAATCAAATCGCTTTTCAAAGTAAAAAGTGCAAAAATGCGTTCTAAAAATCACGTGATATTTGTTAAATATCACGGGATTTTTAGAACGCATTTTTGTAAAATTTGGCGGTTTCAAAACAAAAATTGTTTATAAACCTGTTACACAACCTGAAAAATATAAAACTTTAAATAGTTGGTTTCCGGCACATTCCACAAAATCGGATGGTCAGGCGCCTGCTGTCTTGCCTCCACCTGCCGTAAAGATACCGCCGCATCCTTTGCCGCATCTTTTAACATTTGCACAAAAAAGTCCTCTTTCATAAAATGGGAACAACTGCAAGTCGCAAGATATCCGCCACGCGGCAAAAGTTTCATTGCCTTACGGTTGATTTCTTTGTAACCCCGTGTAGCACCCGCCACCGTTGCCCCTGATTTGGTAAACGCAGGTGGGTCAAGAATAATAAAATCATAATCTTTGTTATGCTCATCCGTCATTTTTGTCAGCAAATCAAACACATTGGCTTCCACAATTTCCAGTTCCCACCCGTTCAGTTTGGCATTTTCCTTTGCCATTGCCAATGCTTCTGCCGAAATATCTACCGCTGTTACCCGTTCCGCCCCTCCTTTTAGGGCATTCAGCGCAAAAGAACCTGTATGGGTAAAACAATCTAATATTTTCCGCCCTTTTGCCAATTTTGCCACCGCCTGACGGTTATATTTTTGGTCCAAAAAATACCCTGTTTTCTGACCATTAATAAAATCAACGTTATATTTAATTCCATTTTCTACAATTTGTGTAGAAACTTTTGAAACAGTATCGCCAAACCAGCCCTTGCCCTGTGCCATTCCCTCTAATTCCCTGATTTTTACATCATTCCGTTCATAAATACCACAAATATCAGGCAATTCTTTTAACAGCAAATTAAAAATTGTGCCCTTTCGCAATTCTGTCCCCAAAGACAAAACCTGTGCCACCAACACATCGTTGAACCTGTCCACCGTCAAACCCGGAAAACCGTCCGCTTCACCAAATATCAGACGGCAACAGCCAAAATCATCCCCCATAACCTGACGGCGGTATTCCAAAGCATAATGCACCCGTCTTTCCCAAAACGCCTCGTCAAACTTGTCATTGGCATTGGTGGAAATAATCCGCACCCGAATTTTGGAATTATCATTGACAAAACCGCTGCCGATATATTTGCCCTTAGCACTGACAACATCCACAATGTCGCCATTTTGATAATCTCCTTCAACCTTTGTCACTTCTTCACCAAAGACCCAGACATGCCCTGTTTTGATAAACTTTTCACCTTTTGCAGTTATAATAAATTTTGGATAATCACGCATAATTTCTCCTTATTAGTTTACTTGACAAACAACTATGTTTTTGTTAAGATTTCTTTAGAAAAAGGATAGCTATGCAAATGGTTACCTATGATGTGAATTTTTGAAATCCCATCCTGACCGCCAAGTAAGGATGGGATTTCTATGTTTTAGAAGCTACTTGACAAACGAGAAAACGAATGTTAGTAATGCTAATAAGAAAAGTCCAAAGACCATCAGGTCTTGAAAAGAAAATTTCTTCATAGTCATCACCTCCATTCCTTGCGGAATTTAGGTAATTTACATATGCACAGCTATCACAAATGTTATTATAACAAAAGCGGCTTGCAATCGCAAGCCGCTTTTACGTTTTACACTTTATTGACAACACAACTGTCAAAATGCCGGAACACATGCACCTTTGTATTTTTCAAGAAGGAATTTTTTAACTTCCTCGCTACGCAATGCCTTCATCAGTTTAACAATTTCAGGTCTGGTTTCGTCACCTTTGCGGACTGCAACCAAGTTGGCATAAGGTGAATCACCGCCCTCTGTGAACAAAGAATCTTTGACAGGGTTAAGATTAGCTTCCATAGCAAAGTTGGAATTAATAACTGCCAAAGTTACATCATCCAAAGAACGTGGCAACAATGCCGCCTCAATTTCCAACACTTCAACCCCTTTGGGATTGCCCACAATATCACTCTTTACCGCATTTACACCAACACCATTCCTGAGTTTGAACACCCCTGCTTTTGCCAGCAAACACAATGCCCTTCCGCCATTGGTCGGGTCATTAGGAATAGCAATTTTTGCCCCATTAGGAACTGCTTTAATACTTTTGATTTTCTTGGAATAAGTCCCCATCGGCTCAATATGTACATTACCTGCGGATACCAAAGCCAGTTTACGCTCTTTGGCAAAAGAATTCAAATACGGCTCGTGTTGGAAGAAATTTGCATCCAATTCCTTGTCATTCAATGCCATATTAGGTTTAACATAATCACTAAATTCAATAACCGTAAGTTTAACCCCTTCTTTTTCCAACATGGGTTTTACCAAATTTAACATTTCAGCATGTGGCACCGGTGTTGCGCCCACACGCAATTCATTACTTTTACTGCCGCAGCCGCCCAATGCCAAAGCTGCTACTGCCAACAGACATAACAACGCTTTTCTCATAACAAATCCCTCCCTACCATTCATAATGATATTTGCCATTACAAATATAAAGTGTATTTTACACATACAATTATATAACGTCAATAACATTCTATAAAAATAGAGGGGCAAAACATTTTTGCCCCTCTATTTGTGTAAACTTTATTACTCTTTGGAATATTTTGCAATGCCTTCCTTATAAAAATCATTGCCATAAGTATCAATACATACAATCGCCGGAAAATCTTTTACTTCATAACGGCGGATTGCTTCCGGTCCCAAATCTTCATAAGCAATCATCTGCTCACCCACAATAGATTTGGAAATAACTGCTGCCGCACCACCCACAGCCACAAAATAAACTGCCCCGTACTTTACGCAAGCATCAATGACTTCTTTTGAACGCAAACCCTTACCAATCATTCCCCGCATTCCTTGTTGTATCAATGTCGGGGTATATTTATCCATTCTGCCACTAGTGGTAGGTCCTGCACTGCCAACAACTTCACCCGGTTTTGTCGGGGAAGGTCCTACATAATAAATAACATTGTCCTTTAAATCTAAGGGCAACTTTTCACCCCTTGCCAATGCCTCTGTCAGACGTTTATGCGCTGCATCACGGGCTGTATAAATATAACCACTGATACGCACCACATCCCCTGCATGTAAACTTTTGACCGTTTCGGCGGTAAGTGGTGCTTTGATATATTTTATCTCTGCCATAATCTTACCTCCTTATAACACCATTTCAGCACGACGTGCCGCATGACAATTCAAATTAACAGCCACAGGCATACCACCAATATGCGTTGGTGCATATTCAATATTTACCGCCACAGCCGTAATCCTGCCACCCAAACCGCTTGGCCCTACACCCGTTTTGTTAACCAAATCCAACAATTTGGTTTCAAGTTCAGCATATTGAGGATTCTTGTTATGTTCACCAACTTTACGGGTCAAAGAATATTTGGCAAGCAACGCCGCCTTTTCCATATTACCGCCCACACCAACACCAACTGTCACTGGCGGACAAGGATTGGGCCCTGCACTACGGACAGTGTCCACTACAAATTTAATAATTCCCTCTACTCCATCAGCAGGTTTCAACATCTTCATTGCGCCCATATTTTCACTGCCACAGCCCTTTGGACAAACTGTTATTTTTACCTTATCACCAGACACAATCGTTGTGTGTATAATCGCTGGTGTATTATCATTAGTGTTTTTACGGACAAATACCGGATCATCCACGCTGGATTTACGCAAATATCCCTTAACATATCCATCTGCCACCCCAGCATGAATTGCAGTATACAAATCTCCACCAATAAAATGCACATCCTGACCAATTTCCATAAAAACAACTGTCAACCCAGTATCTTGGCAAATAGGCACATCCTTGCTTTTTGCAAGTTCCGCATTTTCAATAATGGTATTCAAAATTTCTTTGCCAAGCGGAGATTCTTCCCTGTTAACTGCCTCCTTGTAAAAAGCCAGCAATTCTTCAGGTAAATAATAACAAGAGTCCTTGCAAAGTTTTGCTACCGCTTCAGTAACTTGCTTTACATCAATCTCTCTCATTTTTTCTTTCTCTTTCCTGCTTGAGCATAAGCATTATTCTTCATACGGTATTCCTTAACACGTTTCATTGTGTCCTTATACAACTGCTCCGGATCAACCTTAACACGTGCCAACCCTTTATCCATAGCAACCTTTGCCACCGCTCTGGCAACTGCCGGAGCAACACGTGGGTCAAAGGCATCAGGAATAACATAATCATCACGTAAATCTTTTGGAGCAATCAAATCAGCAATAGCTTTAACTGCTGCCACTTTCATATCCTCTGTAATCGCTTTGGCACGGGTTGCAATAGCTCCGCGGAACACACCCGGGAATACAATAACATTATTAACTTGGTTAGGAGCATCACTGCGCCCTGTACCTGCCACACGCACACCTGCGTCCTTAGCATCCTGATAATAACATTCCGGCACCGGATTAGCCATTGCAAATACAATTGCATCCCTTGCCATAGATTGCATAATTTCTTTAGTAAAAATACCGGGGGCGGAAACACCAATCAATACATCAGCACCGTCTGCCGCCACTGCCAAACCACCTTTAATCTTCTTTGGATTGGTTGTTTCAGAAAGTTTTCTTTGTACAAAATCCAAAGGAGCGTCCATACCCTTATAAAGTATGCCCCAACGATCCAAGCACAAAACATTCTTGGCACCTAAATTAACTAACAACCGTGCAATCGCACTACCTGCTGCTCCGCAACCATTTACTACAATTCTTGCAGTTTCCATTTTTTTCTTTACCAAACGCAAAGCACCGGTAACTGCCGCCAAGCAAGCAATCGCCGTACCATGTTGATCATCATGGAAAACAGGAATATCACAAATCTGTTTTAATCTCTCCTCTATTTCATAACATTTCGGAGATTGGATATCCTCCAAATTAATGCCTGCAAAATTCTTCTGCAAATATTTAACTGTGGTAATAAATGCTTCCTTATCTTTTGTATCCAATACTAAAGGCAACGCGTTCACATCCGCAAATGTTTTAAACAAAACGGATTTGCCGGTCATAACAGGAACACCTGCCATACCAATATCACCTAACCCCAAAACTCTTGTCCCGTCAGAAATAACAGCAACAAGGTTTCCACGGGGTGTCAAATCAAAACTAAGGTCTTCATTTTCTTTAATCAGTTTACAAGGTTCGGCAATTCCCGGAGTATACGCAATAGCCAATTCCGCAAGAGTGTTTACCGGCATCTTGGCATGAGTTGTCCAACCACCCTTAGTGCTTCTGTATGCTTCAATAGCAAGAGCACCCTGATTTACAACTTTCTTGGGAGCGGCTTTCTTAACAACAGTCTTTTTTGCAACTTTCTTTGCATTCGTTTTCTTCGTAGGCATAATTAATTCTCCTTTCATTTTTTAACATTTTATAAAAAGTGATACTCACTTATATCTTCAATTATACAATATCAATGTTTACAACACAAATTTTTAAGTCATTAACAAATATTACTTTTGTTTTGCCCAAAGGTTAACCAATTTTTTAACCGCTTTTGCCCTATGACTAACTGTATTTTTTTCTGCATCAGTAGCTTCACCAAATCCCTTATGGAGTTCCGTTGACCAAAATACAGGATCATAGCCAAAGCCATTTTCGCCCACAGGTTCATGCAAAAGCATGCCTTCACAAATACCGTCAACTTCATTCAATATCTTGCCATTCGGCAAAGCAACACTTAACACGCATTTAAATCGGCAACCTCTGCGGACACAAAATTTCATATCCAAAAGCAATTTTTCTACATTACTTTTGTCAGTTGCATCTTCACCACTGTAACGGGCACTTAAAACCCCCGGGGCTCCATTCAATGCAAAACATTCCAACCCGCTATCATCCGCAAGACATGGCATGTTGACAAGTTTTGCATAATATTGTGCTTTTAATCGGGCATTTGCACTAAAATTTTTGCCTGTTTCTTCCGGTGCCCCAATATCCGGAAATTCTGCCAACGTATGCAACTCTATTGGCAAACTTTTAAACATTTCTTTAAATTCAACTGCTTTCCCCTCATTTTTAGTCGCAATACATAATTGTTTTATCATTTTAGTTATTTTTATTTTCCTTTCTTTTATTCCACACTTTAACCGCAATATACACTATTACTGCTATGCATACCCAACCAGCCAACCGTTTGTAATGATATTGTAAATTCACTATATCATGTCCAATAACAACTTCCAATGCAGTTGCCGGAAATTTGCCAATTAAATTGGCAATAACATAATCACGAAATCCTATATTGCTTATTGCCCCGATAGCAGTTAACAAACCGCTTGGGAAATATGGCAAAGCTCTGGCAAATAACATCCACCAAAAACCATTATTACCACTGGCATTATCTAAATGTTGCAATGCATTTGATTTTTCAATCAAAGCCACTGCCATATCTCTAAACAAAAACCGCATTAACAAAAAACTGATAACAACTCCAACGGTTTCCGCCAACCACGAAATTGCAATTCCACATGGTAATCCAAATACCAACCCATTTGCTGTACTTATAAATATACTTGGCAAAAATCCAACAGCATTTATCAAAACATCCAGCAAAAAACTTACCAACATTGCCCAGATGCCAAACCCCTGCAAATAACTGACTAATGCGTCCTTAGATGTTGTCAGTTGCCAAAGTTGTGTATAAAAATCGGGTTGAATAATTTCAATCAATACACCCAAACACAACAGAACAATAAATGCTGCAACTTTTATTATATAATCAAATTTTTTCAAAATTATTCGCCAATCCTAAACCATTATTTATCAACTGTTAAAAATCATTTGGAAACGTTCATCCAACTGCATCTGCACTAATTGCTTTATTTCTTCCCTTTCGGTGTCATTGCTTACACATTCTTGGGCCATTTTGCGTGCTTCAACAATAATATCGGTATCACGCAAAATATCCGCAATATGCAAATCAGGCAAGCCATGCTGACGCAACCCAAATAACTGCCCTGCCCCTCTTAAACGCAAATCTTGTTCAGCCAAATAAAATCCATCTTCACTGGATGCTAAAATTTGCAAACGCTCTATCGCTTCAGAGTCTTCCGTCCCTACCATTAATGCACAAAAACTTTGTTCTGTCCCACGTCCAACACGCCCCCGTAATTGATGTAATTGTGCCAATCCAAAACGCTCTGCATTTTCCACAACCATTAACGTAGCATTGGGCACATTTACTCCTACCTCAATAACCGTTGTGCTAAACAAAACACTAATTTTCCCATTAGCAAAATCTGTCATAATAGCATCTTTTTCCAAACTTTTCATTTTGCCGTGAATTAACGCCGTAGAAATCCCTTTTAACACAGTCTCCTTCATCTCAAGATAAACTTGTTCCACACTACGGGCTACAACTTCCTCACTATCTTCAACCAACGGACATACAACATAAACCTGATGTCCAAGTTCAGCTTGATGCCTTATCCCTTTATAAACCGCCTCCCGTTGCTGTTCACTATAAAGCAAGGTTTTAATCGGTTTTCTTCCCGGTGGCAGTCCTTCCATTTTACTAATATCCAAATCACCATACACAGTCAATGCTAATGTCCTTGGTATAGGTGTTGCCGTCATAACCAAAGTATGTACTCCTATTTCCCCTTTGGCAACTAATTTTGCACGTTGCTCAACTCCAAAACGATGTTGTTCATCAGTAACAACTAATGCCAATGCCTTAAATACAACATCATCTTGCAACAACGCATGTGTTCCAACCAGTACATCTATTTCACCATTACGCAAATCCTGCAGCAAATCATCCCTATACTTATATTGCTTTACTGCAATATTATCATGCCACAGCTCCATATCCCCACTACTGCAAACGCCATTTTCAATACTTTGCGCCCTCTTATGCATACCACCAACTAACAAACCGATTTTTATTCCCGCTGGTTGCAAATAATTACTCAATGTTTCAAAATGTTGCCTTGCCAAAATTTCTGTTGGAGCCATAATACAACTTTGATACCCGTTTTCCGCTGCTTTTACCAATGCCAACGCTGCCACAGCAGTTTTACCACTACCAACATCACCTTGCAAAATACGATGCATGGGACGGCTTGTCTCCAAATCTTGAGCTATTTCGTTCCACACTTTTTTTTGTGCATCCGTCAAATCAAACGGCAAATTTTTTATTACTGTTTGAACTTTTATACCATCATTGGCAAATTGCCATGCCCTTTGAGCTTCCATACCTTGCCTATAATACAAAAGTCCGCATTGAAGCAAAAACAATTCTTCAAAAATAAACCGTTGCCTTGCTTTATTAAGTTTTTCCTTGCTGACAGGAAAATGGATATTTTTTAATGCCTCTGTTCGTGGCAAAAAATTTGTTTTTTGCAATACCCGTTTTGGCAAACTTTCCGGTAAATCCTGCTCTGCTATTGTCAAAGCTTCGTGTACCAATTTACGCATAACATTTTGCGTTAAAGACCCCGTTAATGAATATACCGGTAAAATCCCCGGCGTCGTTCCGTCTCCATCAAATGCCTGCAATAATTCAGGGGAAACCATCTTATTTAACCTGCCAGCTTTAACCCGTCCGCTTATTAATACCTCATCTTCCGGTTTAAACTTTCTGCCCAAAAATCTTTGCCCTGCAAATAAATACAAATCCGCATACCCTGTATTATCGTACACTGTAATAGTAACAAAACTTCTCTTACCTCTATTCACATTATTGATACGAAAAATCTTTGCTTTAAATAGCTGTTTGCTCCCATCAGGTACCAAATCACGAATAGTCTTAACTTCACTATAATCTAAATATGCTCCTTGTCGGGGATAAAAATACAAAAGGTCACCAATTGTCGCAATTCCCAACCTTTCCAAATCAGCTGCTCTTTTTATCCCTACGCCTGATAATTTAGTTATTGAATCTTTCCACCACATATCAAATTCCTTCTCTGCCTTGCTTTTATTTCCCAACTATGTTATTATGCTACCACTACTTTATAAAGAAAATCCCAAAATTTCACTAGGAGGTGGGAAATAATGGCAAATATTTGTGATATCTGCGGTAAAGGCACTCAAGCCGGCTCTAATGTCAGCCACTCAAACCGCCACACAAAACATACTTGGAAACCAAATTTGCAACGTGTCCGTGCTGTAATTGACGGCAAAATTCAACGTGTAAATGTTTGTACCCGTTGCTTGCGTTCCGGTAAAATTACCCGTACTGTTTAAAAAGTAAACTTAAAAAGAAGCCAAATACCATATGGTATTTGGTTTCTTTTTTTATTTTACATGCAAAATTTTCTGCCCGCAATCTGGACAAATGCTGGCAAAAGCACTAATTTGACGTCCACATGTCGGACATATAACATATGCCCTAAAATCGTGCAAACGGTTTTCAAAAAATTCAAAAAACATTTCAACTTCTTTGTTTTCTTTATGCCAACAATAAATTAATAACCGTTTACCACGACTGTCCATAGCTACTTCTATTGTTTCTTCATCAATTTGACGAATAACTATCTGCATTTGTTTTTTAACATTATGAAATTGCACAAGATGATTTTCCTCATCCCATGAATCAACCTGCACACCCATGTCATTGAGAGTTTGCAACGTCATATTCCATGCATCTGTAATATTTAATTCATAAAATCTGTTTTCAAAACATCCGCCAGCGCCATTAACAATCATATTTTCTCCATAAATTGTCATTTAAAGGTATTATATCAAAAAATATTGTATTTTGGTAGTTATATTTAATTATTGACCTAAAGCACTTTTTAATGTCTCAACTTTATCCAATCTTTCCCATGGCAAATCCACATCTTTCCTGCCAAAATGTCCGTAAGCTGCTGTCTGCTTGTAAATCGGTCTTAACAAATCCAATTCCTTAATAATCCCGCTAGGACTTAATTTAAAATTCTTTTTTATCAATTCCGCTATTTTTTCTTCCGCAATTTTATTAGTACCAAAAGTATCTACCAAAATTGACACAGGTTGTGCCACCCCGATAGCGTACGCCAACTGGATTTCACATTTGTCTGCCAGCCCTGCCGCAACCACATTCTTTGCCACATAGCGTGCCGCATAAGCCGCACTGCGGTCAACTTTGCTGGGATCTTTACCGCTGAAAGCCCCGCCACCATGCCTTGCCATACCTCCATAAGTGTCCACAATAATTTTTCGTCCCGTAAGTCCGCAATCACCTGCCGGGCCGCCAATTACAAAACGCCCAGTGGGATTGATATAATATTTCGTTTTTTCATCCAACATTTCCTGGGAAATAATTTTTTTGATTACTTCGCGGATAATATCTTCACGAATTTGCTTCTGTTCAATCTCTGGAGCATGTTGGCTGGAAACCACTACAGTATCAACCCTTAAAGGTTTATCATTATCATATTCCACAGTTACCTGAGTTTTCCCGTCTGGACGTAAATATGGCAACACCCCCGTTTTACGAACTTTCGTTAGTTGCAATGCCAATTGATCTGCCAAATAAATCGGCATAGGCATATATGTTTCAGTTTCATTGGTAGCATAACCAAACATCATCCCTTGATCACCTGCCCCCAATTCCTGTTCCGCTCCACTTTTAGTTTCCAAAGAATTATTCACACCCAAAGCAATATCACTGCTCTGCTCGTCAACGGAAATCAACACCCCGCAACTGTTACCGTCAAAACCATATTTTGCCCGGTCATACCCAATATCTACCACAGTTTGACGGGCAATTTTAGCAATATCTACATAAGCATTAGTAGTAATTTCCCCCGCTATATGAATTTGCCCTGTAGTTACCAAAGTTTCACAGGCAACCCTGCTTTGAGAATCAGCAGCCAACAAAGCATCCAACACCGCATCACTGATTTGATCTGCAATCTTATCAGGATGTCCTTCTGTTACTGATTCACTAGTAAAAAACTTTCTCATTATCTTACTCTCCTTTTCACGCATTATGCAAATGCGCATATTGTTCTTTTGTCAATTTATCAATTTTATAACCGCCTGCCGTCAACTTAATCATAGCAATTTCCTGATCCAAATCTTCTGACAGAAAATATAACTTTTTCTCCATCTTGCTATGATTTTCTTTCAAATATTTCATTGCCACAAATTGCATTGCGAAACTCAAATCCATAATCTCAATTGGATGCCCGTCCGCACAAGCGAGATTTACCAAACGTCCCTCCCCAAGCAAATTCAGTTTGTGACCATTTGCCAAAGTGTATGTTGTAATATTTTTTCTCACCTCATATGGCTTTTTTACACTTAATGCCGCCAGTTCCGGAATGTTAATTTCCACATCAAAATGACCCGTATTACACAACACCGCCCCATCCTTCATCTGCTCAAAATGTCTAGTGCGAATAACATCCTTACACCCTGTAACCGTAATAAAAATATCTCCCACTTTTGCTGCCTTATCCATAGGCATCACATCAAAACCGTCGCATACTGCTTCAATGGCTTTCACAGGATTAATTTCTGTTACCACCACTTTTGCCCCCATACCTTTGGCACGCATACTGACACCCTTACCGCACCAACCATAACCTGCCACCACTACAGTTTTACCCGCAATCGCCAAATTGGTTGTACGAATAATTCCATCCAAACTGCTTTGTCCAGTTCCGTAACGGTTATCAAACAAATATTTGCATGTGGAATCGTTTACTGCAATCATAGGGAATAAAAGTTTTCGGACACTGTCCAAAGCATGTAAACGATGAACACCAGTTGTCGTCTCCTCACTTCCACCCCAAATTTCTTTTGCCTGCTTAATGCGTTTACCATGCAACAAATTAACCAAATCCCCTCCATCATCCACAATCAAACAAGGATGACTGTCCAAAGCCATATTCAAATACTTATCATACTCCTTCATAGTACAACCATGCTTGGCATACACAGTTATGCCATTCTTTACCAACGCCGCCGCAATCTCATCCTGTGTGGACAAAGGGTTGCAACCAGTGGCCACCACATTAGCACCACAAGCCTTTAACAACAGAGCAAACACTGCAGTCTTGGCTTCCATATGAATGGAAATCACCACATTAATGCCTTTAAATATCTTCTTTTTGACATACTGTTCCCGCAAATACTTCATCAATGGCATATACTCCTTTGCCCAAGCCATTTTCTGTTCTCCCAAATTGGCAAGTTTTATGTCTTTAATTACACTCTTCATATCTGCTCCTTTCACAAAAAAGCGTTCCCAAAATGAGAACGCTGCAAAAAACTTTCAACTTTTCTCATCTACCGAATACTCGCTGGAATTAGCACCTGTCATAATGATGGTTGCTGCGGTTTCACTGGGCCAGTCCCTCCACCGCTCTTGATGAGCTTATTTAATTATCAGGTATTATACATCATTAAAAATTGTTTGTAAATTAAAACTCAATTTTGTAATCTTTAAAGCATGGATTCTTTTTATCCTTTTCACTTAATTTAATACCTTCCGCCAACGGCCAATTTATCGCAATATCTTTGTCATCCCAAATAATACCACCCTCATCTTCAGGATGATAAAACTCATCACATTTATAAGCAAACTCTGCATAATCACTAATCACCACAAACCCATGGGCAAATCCCCGGGGAATCATTAACTGTTTTTTATTTTCACCACTTAATGTTTCACCAACCCACTGACCATAAGTATCACTATTTTTTCGCAAATCTACTGCCACATCAAAAACTTCTCCCTGCAAAACCCGTACCAATTTTGCCTGAGGATGCGTTTTTTGAAAATGCAATCCACGCAATACACCTTTGGTTGATGCAGATTGATTATCTTGAACAAAAGTATAATTTAAACCTGCTGCCTTAAACTCCAGCTCATTATAGGTTTCCATAAAATATCCACGGCTATCACCAAATACTGTTGACTCAACAATATAAACATCTTTAATTTTTGTTGCAATAAAATTAAACTTGCTCATAGTAAATACTCCTTAGTTACGTATGATACTCCCCGTTAATTTTGACATATTCATAACTGAAATCACAAGTCCATACAGTCGCCTTGGCATCCCCTGCCGCCAAATCAATTGCCATAGAAATTTCTTTTTCAGCCATAATTGGCTTCAACTTTTCCAAAGATACATTACAATTCAAACCATTTTCAACCAAACGAATGCCACCAATGGACAAATTGACTTTTTCCGCAATCATTTCTGCTCCACTGTAACCTGCAGCACAAACAATTCTGCCCCAATTGGGGTCTTCACCAAAAAATGCTGTCTTTACAAGAGGAGATTTGGCAATTGCCATTGCTGCAATTTTTGCCTCTGCAAAATTTTTGGCACCAACTACATTAACCTCCAAATATTTGGTGGCACCTTCACCGTCATGGGCAATCATCTTTGCCAAATCAACAGCGACCGCTAACAACAAATCATAAAATGCTTGATAATCAGGATGCTTTTCATCAGTAATCAAATCATTGCCCGCCATACCATTGGCAAGCACAATCATACTGTCATTGGTACTCGTATCACCATCCACCACTACCATATTAAAGCTTTTATCTGCCGCCGATTTAACCATACGTTTTAATAATACAGGGGTCACTGCCGCATCCGTAGTCAAAAAAGTCAGCATGGTTGCCATATTTGGATGAATCATACCGGCACCTTTGGCAATACCTGCAACTGTTATTTTTTTGCCGCCAATTTCTGCTTCATATACACTATGCTTAATAAAAGTATCAGTCGTCTGTACTGCCTCGGCACAATTTTTGCCACCATCAATACTTAATTGTTCAGTAGCAATTTTGATACCTTTACGTATTTTATCCATCGGCATAAACGCACCAATTACACCTGTACTGCAAACGAAAACATCATTTACATTAATATTTAACAACCCTGCAGTATAACTTTGCATTTCACGGGCGTCTGCCAATCCTTTTAATCCTGTACAGGCATTGGCACAACCACTATTTGCCACAATAGCACGGGCATAATCATTTTTGTTTACTTCCCTGTCCACAAGTACAGGTGCCGCACACATTTTATTTTGTGTAAATACTGCACCACAAGCTGCGGGAACTTTACTGAATACCATTGCCAAATCCGGCTTACCGCTTACTTTTAATCCTGCTGTTACTCCTGCCGCCACAAAACCTTGCGGTGCTGTAAGCCAACCATCAATTTTTTTCAAAATTCTATTCTCCTTTTCTAAATTTCAATAAATATCATGGATAAATAGGCAACGCTTCTAACCCCATTTGTTCTTTCAAGCCAAACATTACATTCATATTTTGTACTGCCTGCCCTGCCGCACCTTTAACCAAATTATCCAAACAACACATTACTATCAATCTATTGGTACGTCTGTCAACTTCCCAACCCAAATCAACATAATTGGAAGCACGGACATTTTTTAATTCAGGCACTCCGCCTTTGCCAAGTACACGAATAAAATATTCTTTGCCATACATTTCATTAAAAGCATTTTCAATCTGTTCATCAGTTACATCATCTTTTAATTCCGCATAACAAGTGGCATAAATGCCCCTGTCCAACGGTAACAAATGCGGAGTAAACTGAATAATAACATCTTCACCTGCAAACTCACTATATGCCTGCTCTATTTCCGGTGTGTGCCGATGGTTGGCAACCCCATAGGCCTTAAAACTTTCATTAACGCTTTCATACAAATTGCCAAGTTTTAAAGAACGGCCTGCACCTGTTGTACCGCTTTTGGCATCAACAACAATACCTTTCGTTTTAATCAATTTATATTTCAACATAGGAACCAAAGACAAAATGCTGGCAGTGGTATAACAACCGGGATTAGCTACCAATTTTGCCTGTTTAACTTTATCACGATAAAGCTCCACCAAACCGTACACCGCCTTTGCCTCAGGATCAACATGTTCCACTTTATACCATTTTTCAAAAACACGATAATCCTTAAAACGGTAATCACCCCCCAAGTCAATAATCTTCACATCTGTATTTCGTAATTCTTTACCGATTTTCATAGCATGCCCGTGAGGCAACGCAATAAAAATTACATCACTGACATCTGCAATCGTATGAATATCCTGCATACTGGTCAAACGCTTGTCCAATCTGTCACGCAAATGCGGGTACATTTTACTTAACATTTCCCCCGTACTGCTTTCACTTGTCACCATGGCAATTTCTGCTTGTGGATGTCCCAACAACAAACGCACTAATTCGGCACCGGCAAATCCTGTCGCCCCAATAACACTTGCTTTCATAGGAGCCCTCCTGCATTAATGATGTATTCAAATATTACAATGTATTTTAGAATATCATTTTAAGTTTGTACACAAATTTTTTTGCTTTTTTTTATTATATGGTATAATAAACACACTATGATTAAAAAAATTCTGCTAATTGCTTTAATTGTTACAGGACTTTACTGGCGGGACAATTGGAATAAACCTGTAACTCCAACTGAAAAACCTGCTATAAACCAAACGGCTTTAACCACTACGGACAGCCGTTCACCTTTATGGCAATATTTGCCTGCCAAAGAAAAATGGCCGGAATTTTTAAGGGTGATGTATTATATGATTTATATAAAAGATGCCATTGATCCTATCCGTGCCAGGGCAGATTATTTACCATTGGATTCTGTAGGTATTCATGTTCAGCACGCAATTATTGCTGTAGAAGACCATAATTTTTATCAGCACAATGCAATAAGCGCTGAAAGCATTACCAGAGCATTTATGGTTAATACCAGTGCGGGAGAAATTTTACAGGGTGGTTCCACTATTACTCAACAATTAGCCAAAAATCTTTTTTTGAATAACAAACAAACAATCAACCGTAAAATTATGGAGGCCATGTTAGCAATAGTATTAGAAAAGAATTATTCCAAAGATGAAATTTTGGAACTTTATTTAAATTCTGTCTTTTTTGGTATGAGTTGTACAGGCATAAATCAAGCGTCTGACAGATTGTTTGGGAAAGCACCAATCATCTTAAAATTGGAAGAGGCCGCTTTGTTAGCCGGACTCCCCAATGCCCCATTGTCGCTAAATCCCTTTGAAAATCCTCAGGGGGCAAAAAAGCGGCAGGAAATTGTTTTAAATGCCATGCAGCAATTTGGGTTTATAACACAAAGTCAATGTTTGCAAGCTAAAACAAATACCCTCTATCTAAAAAACGGCACAACTATTGAATATGTTGATAAAGTCGCTTTATAGACAAAAGTTTTGTCTTAAAGCGACTTTTTATAAAATACTTATAAAAAAGGAGTAACATTATGGAACAAAAAGCATTAAACCAATTTGTATTTGACACCCCCACTAAAATCCTTTTTGGTGTAGGCGCATTAGGAAAATTACATAAAGAAAAATTGCCCGGCAAAAAAGCATTGCTTTTAACTTCATCAGGTCAATCTATTTACAAAAATGGTGTATTTGATAAAACTGTTGAAGAATTGAAAAAAGCAGGCGTTGACTATGTACAATTTGCCAAAGTTGTGGAAAACCCTTTGAATGAAACTTGTGAGGAGGCAGGCAAATTTGCCAAAGCCAACGGTTGTGATTTTATTTTGGCATTAGGCGGCGGTGCAGTGCTTGATTCATCTGTGGCAGTTGCCATTATGGCTGCCAATGAAGGACGTCTTTGGGATTATGTATATGGCGGTACAGGTAAAGGATTAACAGCTCCCAATATGCCTTTGCCTATTGTTACCATTGCCACAACATCCGGTACTGCTTCTGAGATTAATGAGTGGGGTGTTATCTGCAAAGAAGACACTAACGAAAAAATCGGTATGGGTGATGAACGTTGCAAGCCTGTCATTGCTGTGGTTGACCCCATCTATATGACTACTGTTCCACCCAAATATACTGCTTATCAAGGATTTGATGCCCTTTTTCACAATACTGAAGTGATGATGAGCAACCGTCTGAACATTTTATCAGAAACCCTTGCACTGTCAGCCATTGCTAATTTATATCAATATTTGCCGTTGGCAGTTAAAGACGGCAGCAATCTTGAAGCCAGGGAACATGTAGCATACGCTTCAACTGTTGCCGGGTTCACTATGCAACTTTCCAGCACTACCGCCCAACATTCAATGGAACATTCTATGAGTGCTTATCACCGTAATTTGCCGCATGGGGCAGGTTTAATCTTAATTTCCAAAGAATATGCCCAATTCTTTATTGACAAACATGTGGCAGACGAAAGGTTTGTTAAAATGGCAAGAGTTATGGGATATCCCAACTCCAATGACCCACAAGATTTTGTTAAAGCACTTGTAAAATTACAAAATGATTGCGGTGTAGGTGATTTGAAAATGAGCGACTATGGTTTCAAAAAAGAAGAATGTATGACTTTAGCCATAGGTGCACGCAAAATGCAGGGCGGTTTGTATTTTGCCAATCCTTGCGAAGTTACCGACAAAGATATTGCCAGCATTTTTGAAAGAAGTTACAAATAATTTAACTGTCAAAACAAAAGTGCTTTTATCTTTTAATAAGATAAAAGCACTTTTTTCATACATTATTATGGTATAATATAAAACAATTATGTATAAGTTTCCATATCAAGTTGTTAAACTAATAAAAGCGTTAGAAGAAAAAAATTTTGAAGCATATGTGGTTGGCGGTGCAGTACGGGATATTTTATTGGGAAAACATCCCAATGACTATGATATTGCCACCAATGCCACCCCTGACGATGCCATTGCTATTGCCAAAGAAATGGGTTGGCAAACCATTGACAAACTGGGAAAAAATTTCGGTACAATCATTGTTGTTGTTTCCGGTATGGGTATGGAGGTTACCACTTTTCGTGGGGAACGTTATGACAAAGACAGCCATCGTCCTGCAGAAATTTGGAAAGCAAGAAATTTACAGGAAGATTGCAAACGCCGGGATTTTACCATTAATGCTATGGCAATGAATTTAAACGGGGTTTTATATGATTTTCACGAAGGCAGACAAGATTTGGAAAAACATATTTTACGTACTGTCGGCAAAGCCAAAAAACGTTTTAACGAAGATGCTTTAAGAATGTTCCGCGCGTGCCGTTTTGTAGCACAGTTGGGTTTTCTTTATACAGATGACAGTTTCAAAAACAAACCCTTTGGTGACAAAAAGACAGAATATTATCTGCCACATTGTCCCATTTTTGACACTTCCCGTTGCAGCGGTCTTTCTTTGGAACGAGTTAAAGCAGAACTGGAAAAATTGTTGTGTGCCGATTACGCCGGATTGGGTATGGCAATGCTGATGGGTACAGGATTGGCAGATACCCAATGCCAAATTAAACGTAATGGTGTCACTTCTGTAATCGATATTCTGCCGGAACTAAAACATTTGGTAGGACTTAAACAAAACCCCAAATTCCATTTGTACGACGGTTGGGAACACACTTTAAAAGCATTGGACAATGCCCCTCCGTCATTGCCCATCCGTTGGGCAATGTTGTGCCACGATTTAGGCAAAGGAATGCCCAATGTACGTGATGTAAACAAAGACGGTCAGCCCCGTGATGCAGGTCACGAAAAAGTAAGCACCATTATGACCGCCGAACTTTTGAAGCGGCTTAACTATGCTCCAAAGTTTATAAAACACGTCACTTTTTTGGTCAAACACCATATGCGGTTTGCAGCCTTTATGCGTGACGATCACAATGGTATTAAGGCAGAAGCATCCATGTTACATTGGTTGCGTGATGTGGTGAGTGAAAATTTATTTAAACACGAAGCAGACATGGCAGATGCCTGTACTGATTTGGTAAAAGTATATTTGGCAGACATGGGCGCCACTGTGGCAGGTCAAAACCGTGCCATTATGGACGAAGGCAGAGAACTTGGGGCAAGATTGATCCAACTGGCACGGACAAGGATGCCGATTTCCACAGGTGACCTCAATTTAAATGCCAATGATTTTGCCAAAATCCCCGAAGGGGTAAATATTAAAAACGCATTAAGTTATTTGGTAAAACGGGTTCAGTCAGGTGACTTGACCAATGAACACAATGCCCTGATGCGGGCACTTTTAGCAAAATATGCAAGAATAGAAAGGGAAAAACAAAATGGGAAAAACAAAAAAAATACTCGTGCTGGCAAGCATGTTCATCGTTCTCATGGGAGGGGCGTACCTGCTGTTGCAAGCCCAGTCCTTAGTGAAAATAATTCCGGGACAGGAAGCTCAAAGCAGTGATATACAGGAAATCGTCAAAACAGATGTGGCAAATTCACCTTATTACAAAAAAATTGATGTTTTTAATTTAACCAACACCAACAGCCGCATTATTCTCAGCCGTTTTGCTACCCGCCAGCAAAAAACAAATTACACTTGTGCCCCTGTGGCTGCAATGATGGTGGCAGATTATTACTTGGGGACTTGTCCCTATGACGAAATCGCCACTGCCAAAATTATGGGTACAAACAAACTTAACGGCACCAACGTCAATGGTGTAAAAAAGTTTTTTGAACAACTGGATTGGAACATAACCGACAGCCATTCCACCCCTGCCCCAAAAAATTACCCCTCATTCACCAATTGGGTAAAAAAGAACTTATTGGCAAAGCGCCCAATTATTGTAGAAAACGTGGAATGGGGCGGACATTGGCGGGTTATTATCGGCTATGACGATATGGGAACGCCGGTTGAAGATGATGATATATTGTTTTTTGCCGACCCTTTTGACAGTACCGACCATATCCGTGACGGTTATACAGTCGGCAGCGCCAAAAGATTTTTCTATATGTGGTTTGATGCCAAACTGTTTAACGGCAGCGACAAGGAACGTCCCTATTTGATTGCTTCACCAAAATAAGGATAAACAAATGATAAATGTAACCAAAGCAGAAGATTGCACTTCTCTGCAACTGACAGAATTTATTTTAGATGTTTTGCACCGTATTTCCGTCCACCAAATTTTTTGGTTCAGGGAAGTGGAAAAACAACTTGGCTCTGCCAAAGCATTACAAGCTTCAGATTACGTGTGGCAAAAATTACACAACAATGTCAGCGACCGCATCAATGACTTTATCAATGCCGCAGGCGGGACAACAAAAACTTTAACCGACCTGCCTTGTGAAAAACAATTACAACTTTTGGACAACTTGGCAAAATATTGGCTGGCACAGGACGGGGTATGGTTTCAGGCGGTGGAATTCAGCGAGGGTATGGCACAGGCAAAATTGTGCAACGACACCACTTGGAAATATTTTTCACCCTTTGAAGCACAATCTGTCAAAAAATTACTCGGTTTGGGCGAACACCCCGGTCTTAAAGGATTAGAGCTGGCATTAAATTTCCGTATTTACGGACGCATAAATGTACAAAGCACCCATTGGGACAAAGATACTTTGATTTTTGAAATGAATGATTGCCGTGTGCAGAGCGCCCGCAAACGCAAAGGGTTGGCTGATTACCCTTGTAAAAGTGCCGGAATTGTGGAATACAGTTGTTTTGCCAAAGGAATTGATGAAAAAATCCAAACAACTTGCTTGGGTTGTCCCCCCGATAACCATCCCGAACAATGGTTTTGCTCATGGAAGTTCAAAATATAAGTAAAAAATACAAAATGACTTGGTTTAAAATTCATATTTTTGATAAAAACCTTGGGTTTTGTATACAAAACTTATGATTTTGTATACAAAATTACCGAAAAATTTGTTTTGAAAATACAAAATTTTATAAAAATGTGTTTAAAAAATGACGTCATTTTATAAAGAAATGACGTCATTTTTAGATTGCCTTTTAGCACTTTTCATTTTGAAAAGCCATTTGATTTTGAATTTGCAAAGGCGGGATTGCAAAAGAAAAAACGCTTACGATTTTATTTTAACCGTAAGCGTTTTAGTTTGCCATTTTGTGTACCACTCTTGAAAGATGTTCCAACGATTCAAAATCTAATTTAAGCAAATCTTGGTTGATGGATTGTATTTGTTTGGGGTTGGCGTTATTGGTATTAAAAAATTCTGACGGGGTAACGCCCAAATAATCACAAATAAAGAAAAATGCCGACATACTGGGCATAGTTTTTCCTGATTCAATTCCAAAAATATAATTTGGACTTTGTCCAATAGATAAACTCATACTACGTGCAGATACTTTTTTCTGTATTCGTAATTCAGTAAGTCGTTTTACAAATTCTTCCTCAAACATAAATACTCCCTCCGTTTGTACATATTTTATAATGACATATATATCTTAATAAACGATAAAAATATGTATTTATGTTGAAACATAAGTTGTAACTATGTATAATGTTTTTTATAACTAGTGCAAATATGTACTTTTGGAGGTATATAAGTTGGTTTTTACTTCACCTGTCTTTCTTTTCTTATTTTTGCCTGTAACGATAGGGATTTATTACTGTCTGAAAGATAGTTTAAGAAACTGGTTTTTGTTTATAATGAGTTCGCTTTTTTATTTTTATGGCGAACAAAAAATGCTTTTGTTGATGTATGGCATCGTGCTGTTAAATTATTTGACAGCATTGACGCTTGATTATTGTCAGAACAAAATTGTCAATGCACGAAAAAAATATTTGTTAAGGTTAGGTACAGTATTGATATGTTTGACAATTTGTTTGGGTTTGCTTTGGTACTTTAAGTATTGGACTTTTTCGGTTAAAGTTTTTAATAAAATTGCTCTATTATTTCATTCAGCTTATAAATTATCAGTTGCCGACAAAATTGTTTTGCCTTTGGGTATTTCTTTTTATACCTTTCATTGTTTAAGTTATACATTTGATGTATATCACCAAAAAATGAAAGCGGATAAAAATCTCTTGAATTTTATGTGTTATGTTTTGATGTTCCCGCAATTAGTGGCAGGACCTATCGTACGTTATATTGACATTCAAAAGCAGTTTAAGAAACGCCATACATCGCTAATTGGATTTGCCAACGGTATCAGGCGTTTTTGTTTTGGGTTGGCAAAAAAAGTTTTAATTGCTAATACTGTTGCTCAAAGTACCGATGCGGTGTTTGCCTTAAATGCCAATGAACTGGCTTTTTCAACTGCGTGGTTAGGTGCAATATGTTATACCTTGCAAATTTATTTTGATTTTAGCGGATATTCGGATATGGCGATTGGATTGGCGGCATTATTTGGATTTAAGTATAAAGAAAACTTCAATTATCCATACATTTCTAAAACTGCAGGAGAGTTTTGGCGGAGATGGCATATTTCTTTAAGCACTTGGTTAAGAGATTATGTTTATATTTATATGGGCGGTAACAGGGTAGCAAAATGGCATTATTATAGCAATATTTTAATTGTCTTTTTGCTTTCCGGTTTATGGCACGGGGCAAATTTTACTTTTGTTTTGTGGGGATTATGGTACGGCATCTTTATTTGTCTGGAAAGTTGTTATTTAAAAAAGTTTTTGCAAAACAAACCTTATTTGGCACATTTTTATACTTTGTTTTTAATAATATTCGGTTGGGTAATGTTCAGGTCTGTAAGTGTTAAGTATGCAGCAAAATATTGGGGAGCAATGCTTGGTAAAAATGGTTTTGATATACTTGATTTTTTATGTTATTCCCAAAATGACGTTTATCTTGCTGTTGTCTTTGGTATTATTTTCTCTGTTGATTGGCGACCACTATATAAGAAATTAGTAATTGGTAATTCATATTGTCCAAAGCAATTTTTGACTTATAAAATAGCAGGGTACGGAATAGCAATAATTTTGTATGTTGTTTGTGTTGCCAGTATTTTCAGTAGCGCCTATAATCCGTTTATTTATTTCAGGTTTTAAGGGGTGTCAAATATGAAAACTGTAATATTAAAAAAATATTTAGCTTTAACTTTTGCGTTAATTTTTTGCTTGGGGGCGTTTTCTTTTAATATTGGTTTTTTCAAACATAAAGCCAATGAAAAAGCAGCAAGATTTGAAAACAGGAAATTAACTCAATTCCCAAAAGGAAAAAGAATCTTAATGAAAAAAGATTTTTATAAAGAATTTGAAAATTGGTACAGAGACAGGATGTGGGGAAGAAGGAAATTATTAAAAAATTGGAATAGACTGAATTTTTATATTGGTGCTGTAAAAGATAAAAATTTGATTTATACATTAGATGAATGGCTTTTATCAAAATGGACACCTAAAAATTACAT
>JAGHTS010000045.1 GCA_018065225.1 Candidatus Phascolarctobacterium caballi | reverse complement strand
GTTCATGGGAAATGGTTGCTTTGTTACGGCGCAATATATTTGATATTGTTGTAACTGAATACCCGAAAGAGTGAAAAAGTGCTATACATTCCCGTTCAACTAGTGTAAGATATTTGTAATGACGCATAGTTACCTCCTGATGTTTTGTTTTTTCTCAACTTTATTTTATCAGAAGTCTATGTGTCATTTTTATTTTGTTGCACTTACATTGTACATTTTTCACTTTGAAAAGCGATTTGATTTTGAATTTTGAAAGGCGGGAGTGGAAAAGAAAAGTGAAAACTAATCACGTAGTCGCTTACTATGTAACTAATGGTTGAATTTTATCTGGTGAACATAAGATATGCAGAAATACAAAGTGTTATTAACTGACAGATTTTTTGTATTGGTATTTATATTGTAATTTTGTCATTAGACACTTATTTTATATTGTAGTAAAATATTAAATAATTATTTTTAGGGATGTTTTATGCAATTATCGACTGTTCATATTGTAAGTTTAATATTAGCCATAGGTGTTACCTTATTGCCAAGTTATTTTGCGGCACGTAGTGTTAAAAGTGCCGATGATTATAATTTGGGCGGCCGTCATGCCGGCAAAGGAATGGTTTGTGCCGCAATTATGGGTACGATTGTTGGCGGTGCTGCCACAATGGGGACTGCCCAACTTGGTTTTAAAATTGGTTTTACGGCTTGGTGGTTTACTTTGGGGTGCGGTATTACGATGATTATTATGGCGGTGTTTTATGCCCGTCCTTTGCGTAACAGCGGTTTGACTACTATCAGCGAATTTTTGGTAACTAATTTTGGCAAAAAAGCAGGGTGGCTGGCATCTATTTCATCTTCTGCAGGTATGTTTTTCAGTGTAGTTGCTTCTACTTTGACGGGGATGAGTTTGTGTTGCGGTCTTTTTGATATTTCACCGTTTACAAGTGGTGTGTTGGTCTTTTTTATTGTTGGGGCATTTGTTTTTTTTGGTGGACTTTCGGGCAGCGGCATGACGGGAATGTTCAAAATGCTTTTTTTGTTTCTCAGCGTTTTCGTGGGCGGTGTGTT
>JAGHTS010000267.1 GCA_018065225.1 Candidatus Phascolarctobacterium caballi | reverse complement strand
GTTCATGGGAAATGGTTGCTTTGTTACGGCGCAATATATTTGATATTGTTGTAACTGAATACCCGAAAGAGTGAAAAAGTGCTATACATTCCCGTTCAACTGGTGTAAGATGTCTGTAATGACACATAGTTACCTCCTGATGTTTTGTTTTTTCTCAACTTTATTTTATCAGAAGTCTATGTGTCATTTTTATTTTGTTGCACTTACATTGTACATTCGCCTATAAAAAACCATTCTAAATCTCGCGCGAGATCTTACGAATCTCGCGCGAGATTTACTTTGACTTTTGGTACTTTTTATTTTGAAAACCCATTTGATTTTGAATTTGCAAAGGTGAGAGTGCAAAAGAAAAGTGGAGAAGAAACCTAACTTTATAAAGGAATATTTGCTTTGTTAATGAAATTACATTAAAATAGGAATAATATTATATTACAATAATTGAAAAAATATTTTAAGGAGACAAAAAAATGGTGAAAATGGTAAAACAAATTTTAATTACAATTGCTTGTTGCATTGTTTTGATAAGCAATGTCGCTTTTGCAAAACATCAACGCATTACCCATCCTGATTGGGCGTTGGATGTAAAAGTTGCTTTAAATGACTTTTTGAATGAATATGGTATTGATTCACAAAAGTATATTCTTAATTCCTATGTGGTGTTTGATTTTGACAAAAGCACTTCAATTAATGATGTACAATACCAGCTTTTGGTGTATCAGATTGAAAGTATGGCTTTTGCCATGAATCCCCAAACTTTGAAAACGACTTTGCTTACAGACATTACGGATGTAAATACGAGTTATGATTTAAGTACCCAAAAATTAGGCAAAGGGTCTGCCATTGACAGGGTTAATGATATTGTCAGCGATTATCAGTATTTGTGGGATAATTACGGACCATTTTTGGCAAAGGGTTTGTCACAGGAAAAACAAGATATTATTCATGGGGATCCTTATTGGGCGGATTTTGCGGCCCGTTTGCATGGTTATGTAAATTTTGTTTATGATACGCTTAAGTTGCCAACTTATTGGCAATGTAATTTGTACAATGGGATGTCTGAAGAAGAAGCGTATAATTTGGCATTCAGGTCACATAGTAAGTATAAAAATGTACCGACATCGCAGGTAACTTGGAGTACTTGTTTGAGCAATAAACGTAGTGGGGAAATTTCCAGTACATTTATGAATGGTATTACTGTCACTGATAATATT
Organism: Candidatus Phascolarctobacterium caballi; assembly: GCA_018065225.1. Taxonomy (GTDB): domain Bacteria; phylum Bacillota; class Negativicutes; order Acidaminococcales; family Acidaminococcaceae; genus Phascolarctobacterium_B; species Phascolarctobacterium_B caballi. The sequence continues at coordinate 2,182 of JAGHTS010000267.1, read as the reverse complement.
TGTGAATTGTGGTCGGCATTGAAAGATAATGGAATAGATGTTTGGGTATGCAGTGCGTCTGGGGTTGATGAAATTAGGGCTGCGGTTGATGCTTTTGGTTTGCACCCTTATTGTAAGGGAATTTTGGCTATGACAAATAATAAACCCAATGGTGTTTATACAACTGGCTATGATTGGGAAACCGGTTATGGCTATTATTGTTATCCTGACAACAAGTGGAAAAAGATGCTTATACCTGAAAAAAGCGCGCCCGTTGGCAAAGGGAAGGTGCAATGTATTGAAAACACTTTGGAACAAGAATATAAACACGGGCCTTTGGCAGGATTTATGGATTCTACCGGTGATTTCAATTTCTGCACTGAATTTAAGGATTTGAAATTGGTTGTATGTTTTAACTATAATAATGCGGTTACAAGCGGTAGCGGATTAGTCAGCGAAGTGGCAATGTATCAGCGTGATTTCTTAAACTATGATTTGTTTTTAGCCAATGAAAATGGTGATACTTTGTATGTTTTGCAGGGTGTAGATGATAATAATCCGCGAAAACTACGCCCAAGTAATGAAAGTATTGTGTGGGGAGCAACAAAATCAAAACTTTTTGCCAGTGAAAATCATTGGCGACAATTATTTTATATGGTTAAGAACAAGATGAACACGGCACATATTTTCAATACTTTTGCTTTTAAGGCGGATAAAGGTAATAGCAAATTGGGTTTTGAGTATGGCTTTTTGGATACGTATAACGGGTATCATTCTCATGACTGATTTTAAAAAATGACTTACACCGAAGCGTTAGCTTATCTCGATTCTCTCGGCAAGTTCGGCATCCGTTTGGGAATGGAACGGATTGAGGGATTGCTGAAAGAGTTGGGAAATCCTGAAAACAAAATAAAAACAATCCATGTGGCTGGTACAAATGGTAAGGGCAGTGTTGCCAGTATGATTACCAATATTTTGTTGGCAAGTGGTTTGCAAGTTGGCAAATTCACTTCCCCTCATTTGGTAAAATATAATGAGCGGATTGAGTTAAACGGCAAAGATATTACGGATGAAGATTTTGCGATATTGGTTGAACGGACAAAAAAAGCTGCAGACGAGGTTATCCGTAAAGGTGTTTGTGACCAGCCAACCCAGTTTGAGATTTTGACTGCCGCCGCTTTTTTGTTTTTTGCAGAACAAAAAGTTGATTATGCTGTGATTGAAGTCGGCTTGGGCGGGCTTTGGGACTCCACCAATGTGATTACACCGGTGGTAAGTGTGATTACTAATGTGGCGTTAGACCATACGGACAGATTGGGGAAAGATTTGCCGCATATTGCCATGCAAAAAGCAGGTATTATTAAAGAAAAAGTGCCTTTGGTAACGGGGGTTGATGGGGAAGAAGTGCTTGGCCCCATTGTATCCGTGGCTATGTTCAAACAGGCACCTGTTTATTTGTATGGTAAAGCATTTCGTGGTGAAGAAAAGAGCAGTTCTATGGCAGGACAGAAATTCACTTTGTATGCAGGCAATAATTATCAAAGTGAGTATGAAATTTTATTGTCCGGTGAGCATCAAATTAAGAACGCAACGCTGGCTATTGTGGCGGCAAAATTGGTTTCCAAACAGGACAGCAGAATAAATGAAGTTGCTTTGCATATTGGAGTGTCCCATACCAAATGGGCAGGCAGGTTGGAGCGTATCAGTGAAAACCCTGATGTGATTTTGGACGGGGCGCACAATCCTAATGGTGCGGAGGTATTGCGTCAGGCGTTGGACAAATTTTATCCAAACAAGAAACGGACTTTTATTTTTGGTATGATGGCGGATAAAGATATGGACGGGGTAATAAAAATCTTAATCCGCAATGAAGATAAGGTTTATACAGTACGGGCGGACAGTAGTACAAGAGCGGCAACGGCAGAGAACTTGGCACAACGGATAGGTAAGAATGCGGTGGCAATGCCAAGTATCAAAGATGCTTATCGGGCAGCCCTGCAAGATAATGATGGTGTTGTTGTTGTTTGTGGCAGTTTGTATTTGGTGGGAAACTTAAAAAAATACTGCAAGATATAAATAAAAGGAGTATAAAATAGTGATGATTTTAATGTTAATAATAAGTGTTATGGTTATTATTGCACAAATAAGTATATACTTTCACTTATATGAAGAACGAAAACATATTAAAAGTCTTGCAAATGAT
>JAGHTS010000205.1 GCA_018065225.1 Candidatus Phascolarctobacterium caballi | reverse complement strand
CTAATGCAAAGTATGAAACTTTAACTTTGGGCGGACTTATGGGAACGGGTTCTTTGGCGTTGGATGTAGATTTAAAAGAAAATACGAACGATAAATTGGTTATAAATAGTGCAATTGATTCTGGTGTTGTTATTTTTCTTGAATCGTTAAATATTGTTGCAGAAAATATTTCTGAAGCACCCTCTTTGTCTACAGATATTTATGATCCAATTGAAATTGCTGCATTAGGCGATAATGCAAAAGGGAAGATTGCCGTTTCTCTTGTTGATGATGTTAAAACAATAGTTACTGATTGTTATAAATATGTTTTCAAGGCAGAAAAAGACGGCAATGATAAGTGGACCGGAAATTTAAGTTATACTCGTACGGATTCTACAATAAATTTGACAAAATATATTGAACACGAGATTGATACATATACTTTTCAAAAAAATATTGCTGTGGAAAAAGATAAGTATCTAATTGGGATTGTTGATGCAAAAGGTGCAAATCGTCGTGAAGTAAAATTAGATATGTACGGTTTTGATTTAATTGGCTATGTTGATGGCACGGAAAAGAAAACAAATGGTGTACAGATAAACAAAGATGGGAATTTAATTGTTAATGGTACGCATACAGATGATGAAACGGGAAATACAAACAATTCTATAATTAAGGATTTTGATACTGCATTTAAAAACTATGGGACATTGACTTTGAAAGATGTAACTTTAAGCGGCAACAATGTGGGCGTTGATAATGGTTTTACAATTTCAGATACTAAACCCGTTTTGAATATTGATTGCACAGATGCTGCTCATCCGATGGAATTTACGGACAAAGATACTGTGATAAATTCCGAAAATGCAGTTGTTAATGTTTTGGGTGATTTGATTGTTAATAAAGGTTCAATGACGGGCGGTTCGGTGTGCGTTTCAACAACGGAAACTACAAGCGGGACAAAGGGTACTTTAATTTTGAAAACTACCACAGAAGATTGGGATGTGGATTTCAAAATATTGCAAGGGACAAGCGGAACAAATAGTGTAGTTGTTATTGATGAAAATAATACCAAACAAATTTCAATCGGTAATTTTGAAGAAAGATATAATGAAACTTGGTTTGATGCCAAAGAATTGCAAGTTAATGCCGCAACAAATGCGGTTGTCAGCACTCTTGGGGAAAATTTAGACAAAGTTGCAATTAAAGATGAGATAATTTTTAATCTTGATAACAAAACAGGGGAAGACAGCAAGGCGGCATTTTCTGTTTCTGGCGGAACAATGATTGTTTCCAATAAATTTAAAAATGCCACTTCAAAAACTTATTGGTTAGAAGACAAGGATGCAGATGGTAATTTCCTTTATAAGATTGATAGTAAGATCATAATTTCGGAGAAAGTTGAAAAGGTTATTGGGTTGTCTGATACCGATATTTATAACTATACTGGTATAATGCAAGCCAACGCAAGCCAATTAACAGGAATGCAAGATATTGAAAATGCCGGTATTTTGATTTTGACGGGCGGTACATTGGGACGCGATGTGGTGAAAGGTCAACATATTGTTTATGAGTATGAAGGAAGCAGAAAATATGAAGCAGGTGAAGTTAAAGATGGTTTCCCTCAAACGGAAGAAGTTTTTGGAAAAGTTGTAGTAACTCCTGAAGAAGTTACTATTGGCGATGGTGTGAACAATGTTAAAGTAGAAGAAACAATTTATGGAAGCATAGACAGTGGCACTAATAATGTAATTAATATTAATTTGAATGGTGGCACGGTGGCACAAATTATTGGCGGACGCGGGACAAGTGATGGAAGTGTTGTCAGCGGTAATATTATTACAATCAATGCAACTGATAAAGGTGGGGAAGTTACCGGCTATGAAGATAGCAGTGGCGTTGATAAAAAGGCTGCTGTGTATGGTGGCATTGGTGATAGTGCCAAAAATAATCAAGTAAATATTAATGGTGGCAGTTATCTTCATGAACGCGTTGTAGGTGGTAATGGGAATAATGAGATAGAGAATAATACAATTACGATTACTGGCGGAACTTTTGGAAGTGATGTTGATATTAAAGCAGGTTCAGGAAAAGGAATTGTTAAGGAAAATATTGTAACTATTTCCGGCGGCACATTTGCCAGTGATCAAATTTTGGGAGCAGAGGTACATAGTGCTACAGCAGAGGGAAATGGTGTAAGTATTTCTGGCGGAACATTTTCTTCTTCGTCTAAAGATATAACTTGGATTGCCGGAGTTGAAGGGGATGTGCGTAAAGATAAACAATCTACAATCACAAATAACTTTGTAGAAATTTCCGATGGTTCATTTGATGTAAGCAAAGATAATACTATTATTGCTGGGGCAATGGATGATCCGGAAGCGACTATGGAGACAGGTTTCAGCGGAAATACTTATGATGGAAATAGTGTTACAATTTCCGGCGGAACATTTACTGTTCAAGATACGGCAACATTATCAATTTATGGTGCAAAGAGTGTTAAAGGGAATGTAAATAATAGTGTTGTAGAGATAAGTGATGTTGAAATTCAAGCTAATATTTATGGTGGTGAAACATCAGATGGTGCTGTAAGTGGAGGAACAATTAATATCTCCAATGCTAAAGTAACCGGAGATGTTGTTGGTGGACTTATAACAGGAACGACGGGAACGGTTAAAAATAATGTTTTGACAATTTCGGGAAGTGAAGTTACAGGCGATATTTATGG
>JAGHTS010000245.1 GCA_018065225.1 Candidatus Phascolarctobacterium caballi | reverse complement strand
ATATTGGGACCTGAACATACGAATTTTATAAATGCTTGGATTGTTCCCATAGGCACTATTTTTTTGCGTCTATTAAAACTAATAATTGTTCCTTTGGTAGTCAGCAGTTTGATAGTTGGTGTTACCGGTCTGGGTGATATAAGGAAATTTGGTCGCATTGGCGGAAAAACTTTTGCCTTATATATGCTGACAACAATTTTTGCTGTTAGTTTAGGTATGGGAATAGGAGTAATTTTTGAACCTGGTGTGGGTTTGAATTTGCATACTTCAGGACAGGTTGCACTTAAAGAAATGCCATCCATTTCGGAAATGATAATTAATATTTTCCCGTCCAATCCAATACAGTCAATGGTAGAAGAAAACATGATGCAGTTAATCGTTTTCAGTATAGCAGTGGGCATTGGCATATTGGCATGTGGCGGAAAGGCAAACTTGATAGCCGATTTTGCACGGCAGGTTGCCAAAATATGTTATAAAGTTGTTGGGGGAATTATGAAAATTGCCCCGCTTGGGGTGTTTGCGTTGATGGTTCCGGTGGTGGCGGTTAACGGTACAGATGTGTTTATGCCTTTGATTAGTATTATCGTAAGTTTTTACTTGGCAATGCTCTTGCACGGAATTATTGTTTATGGCAGTTTGTTAAAATTCATGGCAGGAATCAATCCATTTAAATACGTAAAAAAAATTTCCCCCGCCATGACGTTTGCTTTTTCCAGTTGTTCCAGTGGGGCGACTTTGCCCGTAAGTATCACTTATTGCCGTTGGATGAATATCAGCAGGGAAGTTGCCTCTTTCGTTTTGCCGTTGGGGGCAACTATAAATATGGATGGAACTGCCATTTATCTTGGTCTGGGAACTGTTTTTGTAGCACAGGTTTATGGTATAGAAATTTCTGCATTTCATTATCTTTATATAGCATTTATGGCAACCATAATTTCTATCGGGGCATCAGGAATTCCCGGAATGGGGATTATAATTTTGGCAATGATTGTGTCAGCATTAGGGTTGCCGTTGGAGGGAGTTGCTTTGATAGCAGGAGTAGACCGCATTATGGATATGGGACATACTGTACTTAATGTGACGGGAGATATGGTGGTTTGTGGTATTATTGCAAAATCTGAAGGTGAAACTTTGAATGTGTAAATAGGGGCTTGTTATGGGATTTTTATTACAGGTTTTAACAGGTATGTTATTGGGAGTCGTTGTAGGTATCTGTTTCGGCTCGGAATATTCAGGATTTATTAACACATGGATTGCACCCATAGGTGTTATCTTTTTGCGTCTGATAAAAATGATGGTAATTCCGTTGGTTTTCAGTAGTTTGATTGTCGGGGTTTCCGGTTTGGGAGATATACATAAGTTTGGGCGTATAGGCGGGTAAACTGTTTTTCTTTATACTTTGACAACGG
>JAGHTS010000248.1 GCA_018065225.1 Candidatus Phascolarctobacterium caballi | reverse complement strand
TCCTTTTCATCCAAAGTAACCAATTTTTCACCATCACCGCCACGACGGACAATCAAAGTATGGTCTGCAACTTTGTCATAATCATAGGCATGCATTGGTTGTCCCAATTCCAACATCACATAATTAGTAACATCCACTACATTACTGATAGGACGCATACCACAAGCACGCAAACGCTTTTTCATCCAGTCAGGACTAGGACCAATTTTAATATTTTTCAACATCCTTACAGCAAAACGGGAACACAAATCATTAGCTTCAATTTTAATTTTTGCCAAATCCCCTACATTACCACCTGCCACTTCATTTACACTCATATCCGGCATACGCAACGGACAACCTGTAATAGCTGCTATTTCCCGTGCCAAACCGATAATACTGAAACAATCAGCCCTGTTACTTGTCAAATCAATATCAATTATCGTATCATTCAAGCCCAAAACATCACGGATATCCAAGCCGATGGGTGTGTCAGCAGGAAGAATATAAATACCATTTCTTTCCTCCGGCAATAACAACTTGGCATCAATACCAAGTTCATCAGCACTGCACAACATTCCCAAAGAATCCATGCCACGCATTTTTGCTTTTTTCAGTTTCAATCCGTCAGGATTATGTCCGCTGGGCGGCAAAACCGCCCCCACCGTAGCCACAGGCACAATATCATTTTGATGGACATTTTGTGCCCCAGTCAAAATCTGCACAATGCCCTGACCATAATCCATCATACACACCCACAAATGGTCGGAATTAGGATGACGGTAAATCTCTGTCACCTTGCCGGTAAGCACCCCACTGATGCCGGCGCCTAAATCTGTAACAGTTTCCACTTCCAAACCTGCACGGGTAATTTTATCCACCAACACGTCTGTGGGGATATTAATATCAACATATTGTTTTAACCATTCCAAACTTGCTAACAATTACAACACCCCCTTACCTGAACTGGCGGACAAACCGCAAATCATTTTCAAAAAACAAACGTAAATCATCAATACCATATTTCAACATCGCAATCCGTTCCACTCCCATACCAAAGGCAAATCCCGACATTTTGTTGGGGTCATAGCCGCTCATACGCAATACATTTGGATGTACCATACCGCTACCTAAAATCTCCAGCCAACCGCTGTTTTTGCACACCCTGCATCCTTTGCCACCACAAATCACACAGGAAATATCTACTTCAACTGACGGTTCCGTAAAGGGGAAATAACTTGGACGCAAACGCACCTTAACACTGCTGCCAAAAATTTCTTTTAAAAATAATTCCAAAGTCCCTTTTAGGTCTGCCAAGCTAATATTTTTGTCCACCACCAAACCTTCAACTTGATGGAACATAGGGGAATGGGTGGCGTCATAATCACAACGATAAACTGTTCCCGGTGCAATCATCCGTATCGGTGTATTTGGTTCATTCGCCTGCATAGTCCGTGCCTGAATAGGGCTGGTTTGTGTCCTCAACAAAAATTCATTGGTAATATAAAAAGTATCCTGCATGTCACGTGCCGGGTGGTCTTGCGGAAGATTTAACGCTTCAAAATTGAAATAATCATTTTCAATCTCCGGCCCTTCCATAACATCAAAACCCATTCGCATAAAAATTTTCTTCATTTCCCGCAAAGTCAAAGTTACAGGATGTAAATGACCTTCATGGGGATGCCGTCCCGGCAAAGTTATATCAACTTTATCATTTGCTAACTTAAACTCCAGCGCCTT
>JAGHTS010000062.1 GCA_018065225.1 Candidatus Phascolarctobacterium caballi | reverse complement strand
AGGATAGGGAGATGTCGTGAACAGACAACAAACTATATCAAATAATATAATGGGGGGGGTATTGCCAATACTGCTCCTTTGACAGCAACAACAGTTGTTGTTTTTTGTTGTATTTTTGTTATTAACCGTTACAAATAAGTGTTTTGTAGCGGTTTTTATATTTTTAAGGAGGAAATCAAAATGAAATTTGATGTAAAAAAGAAAGTGATGCTGGTTGTGTTGGCTGGCGGAATGCTGTGTGCCAATGGGGCGTTTGCTGATGCCGACTACACTGTTAAGCAGGGGAGTACTGTTAAAAGTGAAGGCACTGATGCAAGCCATGAATACGCCAATACCATAATCAAGGGATTTGATTACGCATCCGATGCAGGGTTGACAAGCGAATACACAATTACTGTCCGTAGTGGTGCTTATGGCAGTGCTAGTTCCGGAGATTCAAGCCGTATCTATGCAGTAAAAAGCAAAAATGTTGATGTATGCGATAATGAAATCCATATTTTTGACGGCAATTTCCTTTTTAACCATTTTCCTGACGCTGACAACAGCATTATTACCGGTATTGTGGATACTACAGGGGTGGGATGTGATGTTTATAACAACAAAGTAACCATTGACGGCGGCGAGTTTTTATTTAATGCAGGAATTGAAGAAACGACTGTTCAGCCGGTTATTGCCGCAGGTATGGCGGATGGGGCTACGGAGAGCGATGCCCACAAGGTTTATGGCAATATAGTGGAAATTAATGATGGCTATTTTAAAAATGGGGGAACTATAGTGGCAGGTGTTGCGAGAATTGACGGAACCGCACATTCAGACAGTGTGGTCGGCGGCACTTCTTTGGCAAACGGCAACAAACTTATAGTTAATAACATGAAATTTAAGGGTCAATATAGTTTGGAAGGCGGTGTTGGCATTGCGGACAATCCTTTGCCGGTAAATTATAACACCGTTGAAATTAAAAATGTTGTTTTTGAAGAAAGTGGTAGTACGTTACAGGTTGTGGGCGGTCATGGAATAGGCAGGACAGGGGCTTCTGTATCACATAATCTTGTGGATGTACAAGGAATATCTTCGTCAACAGCCATGCTTCTTGTTACTGCCGCTCAGGCATTGGGCAATAGTTTGCCAACATCCAACGATGCTATCAATATAACGGTGGAGGGCAATAAACTTAATGTTGCCAATGTAGATGCTTTATATTTAATGGTTATGGGTGCAGTCGGAGGTAGTAATAGTGTACAAGATTCTGGAGTTGCCGCTCCCAATGTAACTATGAATATAAAGAACAATGAGATACTTGTATCAAAGGTGAATATTACTAATACGGCACAAATTTTTGGGTCAATGGCTGGATCAACACAAATCAATTCCGATACATATACAGGGGATTTTAATCACACTATTAGCGACAATAAATTAAAGATTACTGACAGTACATTTGCTATGCTTATGGCTGTAAGCGGAGGAGAAATGGTAAACCCTCCTGAAGGTGGCGGTACAGCGGGTACTATGAATATTTCAGTTAGCAATAACATATTTGAAATGGAAAACTGTACTGTAGGTAGTGGTGGTAATCAAATTATGGGTGCGGCGACAATGAATGGTGGCGCAAACAACAACAAATTGTTTATTACCAACAGCACTATAGGATATGGTTCTACGGTTGCAGGAGCACAGGCAATGGGTGGCGATGCACATCATAACTATGTAAAAATTTCTAACAGTACATTTTTGGGGGAATCATACGGAAGTCAGATTTTTGGTGGATATACGGAAGGTGGTTATGATGTACACGATAACGAGTTAGTTATTGAAAGCGGAAACTATAATAAGAGTTGTTTTATTGGCGGGTCAAGTGAGATTAGTGGTAAGGCATATAATAATACGGTGAGCATTTTGAATGATGCCGATACTGATTGTACTGTGGAGGAGGTTCAGGGTGGTAAAAGTAATGATGAAGCGACAGGGAATATAGTGAACATTGGGCAGGAAGGCGGAAAAACAACATTTTCTAATATGGTGTTTACGAAATTGTACGGAGGGAGTGGCAGCATATCAAGCGGTAACAAGTTAAATCTTCATACAAGAATTACAGCAAGTGAAGTCGGATATTTCCAAGAAATGAATTTCTATCTGCCAAGTGATGTTACTGCTGACGATACAATAATAAATGAAGTAAGTTCATTGTCTGTTGATAATAATGAGGGTACTGCAACAGTCAATGTCAAAGCTGCCAACGGGGTAAAACTTAATAAAGATGATGTTATTACCTTGGTGGATTCTGGTGATACCTCTGATACATTTGTAGGTGG
>JAGHTS010000121.1 GCA_018065225.1 Candidatus Phascolarctobacterium caballi | reverse complement strand
TTATCCGCAGCGGTTTGAATATAGTTTTCAAACTTTGGACTTGGTTAAATATGGCAAACTTACTTTTGAAGAACCTGATTTACAGGCATTCCCCGCTTTGGCATTGGCAAGAAAATGTGGTGAAGCGGGTGGCATTATGCCCTGTGTATTCAATGCGGCAAATGAAGAAGCCGTAAAGAAGTTTTTGGCAGGGAAAGTCAGTTATTTAGATATTTATAACTTGACTGAAAAAATTGTGAATAATTTTAAAAATATAGAAAACTGCACATTGGAAGATATTGAAATGGCAGATAAAACAGCAAGGGAAATGGTAAAAAAATAATGGGAATTGTAGCGGCAATTATTGTAATTGGAATATTGGTAACTGTTCATGAATTGGGACATTTTGTTACCGCCAAAATGACAGGGATGCGGGTTGACGAATTTGCCATTGGGTTTGGCAAGGTCTTGTTTTCCCATCGCAAAGGGGAAACAGTTTATTCTTTACGTGCCATCCCGTTGGGCGGATTTAACAAAATTGCAGGTATGGAGCCGGACGAGCCGGTCACAGCGGACGGATTTAATTCTAAATCAATACCTGCCAGATTTTTGGTGATTGTGGCAGGTGCGGCAATGAATTTTCTTTTGCCCGTTTTGATTTATACAGGAATAAGTTATTGTACAGGGGTGGAAGAACTTTTAAATGAGCCGATATTGGGCAATGTGCAGGAAACGAGGGCGGCGTATGCGGCAGGTTTGCGGGTCGGCGACCGTCTGTTGGAAATAAACGGTAAAACTGTGACGACATGGGATGATGTGGTTGTGGCAGTAAAAGATAGTGGCGAAAAAGAAATTTTGGTCAAAGCCCAACGCAACGGCAAAGTTAATGAATATAAGATGTTGCCGCAAATGAATAAGGAATTGGGCAGGGTGATTATTGGTATCAGTCCTGTGTTTGAAACCAAAGATATTGGGATATTTGATGCTTTGCAGTTTGGTGTGAAAAAAACAGTTGCCACTATGTATTATATGGTTAACGGACTTTACCAAATAGTTATTGGGGCGGCACCTGCAGATTTAAGCGGGCCCATCGGTGTGGCAATGGTGGCAGGTCAGGTGGCGGAAAAAGGTTATTTGGCATTGTTGCATTTTATTGCGTTTTTAAGTATCAATCTTGGTATTGTCAATCTTTTGCCTTTGCCTGCGTTGGACGGGGGACATGCCATATTATTGATTTTGGAAGCGGTGCGGGGAAAGCCGTTATCAGCCAAAGTTATGGAATATATCCAGTATGCCGGGATAAGTATAATTGTGGCAATAACTGTGTTCAGCACTTATAAAGACATATTGAGGTTTTGAAAAAAATTTTAACAAAGTTGCTATATTCAGACAAAAAATTATGTAAAACATAGGGGATATTAGCTAATGTCGGGGGATATTAACTAATATCCC
>JAGHTS010000247.1 GCA_018065225.1 Candidatus Phascolarctobacterium caballi | reverse complement strand
AGAAAAATAAAAGTATAAAACAACAACATTACTTAAGTAATGTTGTTGTTTTATACTTTTATTTTTCTTCTTTCTTGTTTACCAAACTTGTTTTGATATGTAACTCACGCAATTGTTTTTCATCAACCATATCAGGGGCAGCTGTCATCAAACACGAAGCATCTTTGGTTTTGGGAAAAGCAATTACGTCACGAATAGAACTGCGTTTTGCCATAATCATCACCAACCGGTCAAGACCAAAAGCCAAACCTCCATGTGGCGGAGCACCATACTCAAATGCCCCCATCATAAAGCCAAACTTCTGTTCTGCTTCCTCGTCTGTAAGTCCAATCGCCTTAAATATCCTTTTTTGAATATCCCTGCGGTGAATACGGATAGAACCTCCGCCTATTTCCGTACCATTTAACACCATATCGTATGCTTTGGCATAAACTTTGCCCGGATTAGTTTCCAACAACGGCAAATCTTCATCACGGGGCATTGTAAACGGATGGTGCATAGCCACCCAACGTTTATCTTCTTCACTATATTCAAACATCGGGAAATCAATAACCCACAAGAAAGCCAATTTGTCCGGGTCAATAAGATTACGACGTTTTGCCATTTCTATGCGCAACGCACCCAATGCCTGTGTGGTAACATTCCATTTGTCAGCTACAAGTAAAATCAAATCGTTTGGCTCCGCCTTTGCTCCTGCCACAATTTTTGCCATTTGTTCTTCGCTAAAGAATTTGGCAATCGGAGATTTTACACTGCCGTCCGGTTGCACTTGAACCCATGCCAATCCTTTGGCACCATAAATACCGACAAACTCAACCAAACCATCCAATGCACGACGGGGAATAGCCGCATAACCTTTTACGTTAATACCCTTAACAACACCGCCCGCTTCCAAAATGGTGTTGAAAACTTTAAAGTCACTACCTTTTACAACTTCACTTAAATCAAACAACGGCATTTCAAACCGCAAGTCCGGCTTGTCACTGCCATAATTGTTCATGGCATCATCCCAAGTCATGCTGTAAAACGGTGCTTTAATATCAGCACCCAATGCCCCCTTGAATACATATTGAATAAGTCCTTCCATCATATCCAAAATATCGTCCACATCAATAAAACTCATTTCAATATCCAATTGAGTGAACTCCGGCTGACGGTCAGCACGCAAATCTTCATCACGGAAACAACGGGCAATTTGGAAATATCTTTCCATTCCCGCCACCATCAAAATTTGTTTAAAAATTTGTGGTGACTGGGGCAAAGCATAAAACTTGCCCGGATTTACACGGCTGGGGACCAAATAATCACGGGCCCCTTCCGGTGTAGATTTACATAACATCGGTGTTTCAATTTCTATAAAATCTCTGCTGTCAAAATAGTCCCTCATCAATTTTGTGACTTTATGACGCAAAATCAAATTCCTTTGCATTTCAGGACGGCGCAAATCCAAATAACGATATTTCAACCGCAAATTTTCATCCGTATCAATTCCGTCTTGAATATAGAACGGAGGATTTTTTGCAGGATTTAACACTTCAATCGCACTTGCCACTACTTCAATTTTTCCTGTTGGCAAATTAGGATTGATGGTATCCGCATCACGCAAACGGATTACACCGCTAACCTTAATAACATATTCGTTACGGATATCCTCTGCCACCTTAAAATCTGCTGCTGTGGCATCCGGGTCAGCAACAACCTGAACAATACCGCTGCGATCACGCAAATCCACAAAAATCAAACCGCCGTGATCACGACGCTTGGACACCCATCCGCAAAGGACTATCTCCTTGCCTGCTTGTGTTTCATCCAACTTACCACAATAAGCATTTCGTTTTTCTTTAATCATTTTTCCACCCCTTGTAATTCAGAAAATATATTTTCAAAAGTAATTTCCTTTTGTTCGCTATTTGCCATATTTTTCAAAATAACACTGCCACGTGCAAATTCATCATCACCAAAAATCAAAACATACTTTGCTTGAACTTTATTTGCTTTTTTCATTTGTGACTTCATACTGCCCAAAGTATAATCAAATTCAACTTTTAAACCTCTATCTCTCAATTTCATAACAATATTAAAAGCCGATTGGAAAATTTCTTTATTCGTACACACTACAAAAGCATCCGTCATTTCAGTATTTTGCGGCAACAAATTTTGTTTTTCCGAAGCCAACAGCACCCGTTCCAACCCCATAGCAAAACCAATTCCCGAAGTCGCAGGGCCGCCAATTTCTTCTACCAATCCATCATAACGGCCTCCGCCTGCCACAGCACTTTGCGCCCCCAGTGGCGGATACTGAACTTCAAACGCAGTTTTTGTATAATAGTCCAAACCACGCACCAAACTGTGGTCAACTTCATAATGTACACCCACCGCATCCAGCAATTTTTTAACTTCTTCAAAATGGCTGCGGCAATCATCACACAAACAATCTGTCAAAAACGGAGCATTCATGGCAATTTCATGACAGTGTGGGTTTTTACAATCTAAAATACGCATCGGATTTCTTGTCAAACGACTTTGGCAATCTTCACAAAGTTCTTGCGATTTTGTACCAAAAAAATCTTGAAGCAATTTGCGATATTGAGGACGACAATTTGGGCATCCCACAGTATTGATTTTCAACTGCAAATCTTTCAAGCCCAAACGTTGCAAAACTGTTATTGCCAATAAAATACTTTCTGCATCCACACTGGGACTGTCTGACCCCAATGCCTCTATACCAAATTGATGGAATTCACGGTAACGTCCTGCCTGCGGTCTGTCATAACGGAACATTGACCCAATATAAAAAAGTTTTGCAATCTGTCCGTCCGCATACAATTTATGTTCAACAAAAGCCCGTACAACACTCGCTGTATTTTCAGGACGTAAAGTAATACTGCGTTCACCTCTGTCTAAAAAGGTGTACATTTCTTTTTCTACTACATCTGTAGTATCACCTATACCCCGCTGAAACAATTCTGTATGCTCAAAAATCGGTGTACGGATTTCTTTAAAACCAAATTCCGCACATACTTTTCGTAACACGTCTTCCACATAACGCCAAGCATTAATTTCGGACGGCAATATATCTTTTGTTCCTCTTGGAGCATTAGTCAACATTATTTTTCACCTATCTTTTAAAAACCTTAATATTATAACACACTAATCGCCATAGTGCCACAACTCTTTATATAGCACACGGTAAACCGCTGCCACCGGGACAGCAAACAGCATACCTACGATACCAAATAATTTTCCGCCAATCATCAATGCCACCAACAAAATTACTGCCGGCAAATCAATTGACTTGCCCATAATACGGGGCATTAAAATATTGGCATCTATCATATAATACACCGCGTAAAAAACTGCAATATTTACTGCCATACTCATACTGCTATTATAAGCGGTAAAAATGGCAGCCGCCGCACTTGCTACCGGTCCAAAAATTGGTATCGTTTCTGCCAGAATTGCAATAAAACCAAACACCAATGAATACTTCATGCCAAGTAAAAGTGTACCTGCTAAAATTGCAAGTCCCGAAATCAAACAAAGTTTTCCCAGCCCTTGCACATAAGCAGCCAAAGTAGTCCCAATATGCAGCAACACCTGTTTAACCTTTTCCCTGTCCTGAACACGGAAAAGGTCAACAAACATATCACAAAGTTCCTGCCAATCTTTCAAAAAATAAAAACTGAGAAACGGCACAACCACCAAACTGACAATGCCGGTCACAATATCCATACTGGAAGAAATGAGTCCGCGTACCATTATGCCAACCATTCCCATAAGCCAACCAATTAACGAATCGGCAATATTTTGCAAACTGCTTGGTAAAGTGGGATAATTGCCATTTTTAGCCATGGCCTGCCAATCAGAAATATGTGCCTGCTTTGCATATTCAGGCAAGTTTTTCAATAATTCATTCATTTGTTCCAAGAGCGGCGGGGCAATAACCGCTACCACAACTGAAACAAATGCTGCAAAAACAACAAAACTTAAAAAAATCGCTACACCACGGGAAATATGAATTTTGCCTTTTCCAACCGTAAGCTTTTCAAACTGTCTGGCAATCGGAGCCAACAAAAAAGATAATCCCACTGCCAAAAATAACGGAAACATAAAGTCCGCCAAAATATAAAGCAAATAGGAACCAATAATAGCGGCACCTGCCTTAAAAGTTGTGCTTTTGTAAACTTCAGAAAATGTTTTCATTGTAAAAATGGGTTACGGCGTTTTTCCCAATCAACCGATGTAGATGGTCCATGTCCCGGATACAAAGTGGTTTCTTGCGGCAAAACCAAAATTTTATTTTTTATACTTTCAATAATTTGTGAATATGAGCCACCCGGAAAATCTGTTCTTCCAATAGATTCACAAAAAACAGTATCACCACAAAATACTGCATTTTCACAAACAATACATACCCCACCGGGTGTATGTCCCGGTGTAGCAAGAATTTTGAATTTCATTCCTGCCAGTTCTATCTCATCACCTTGCCCATAATTTTTATCTGCTGGCGGGCAATGTAATTCTGTTCCCATAAATGCTGCCAAATTACTTTCAGGATTTGCCAACATCGGCTCATCTGCCTTGCTGATATATATAGGCGCTTGCGTCAATTCTTTAATTTCCGCCAATGCACCAATATGATCCATATGTCCGTGAGTCAAAAAAATACCTTTTACTTCAACTTTTTCCCTTTGTAAAACTTCCACAATACGATTTGCACTTCCACCGGGGTCAACCACAACTCCCTGCCCATTGTTTTCATTTATCACAATATAACAGTTAGTGCCAATCGGTCCGACTTCCACACTCTTAATTTTCATTTTCCCTCCTACCCAACTTTAAATCAAAACTGCTTTCTGCTGTCTAAAAGTATCGTCACTGGCCCATTATTGACCAAATCTACCAACATATGTGCCTGAAAAATTCCTGTTTCCACAACAAGTCCCAGTTTTTTTAATTCTAAAACAAAAGTATCATAATATGTTTTTGCCATTTCTGCTTTTGCCGCCATATCAAATGACGGGCGTTTCCCTTTACGGCAATCTCCATAAAGTGTGAACTGACTTACAGCCAAAATACCTCCGCCCACATCTGCAACGGACAAATTCATTTTACCATCTGCGTCTTCAAAAATTCTTAAACCGCTGACTTTGTCAACAATGTACCGCAAATCTTTTTCTGTATCATCTGCTGCAACACCAAGCAACACCAAAAGACCTTTATCAATTTTTCCCGCAACGTTGTCGTTTACAACAACTTTTGCCTTGTCAACACGTTGTACAACCGCTCTCACTTATGTTGGCCTCCCACGCTGGCAATAGCACGCTCTACACTAAATACCCCTTTCATCCTACGCAAACGGTTCATTACATATTCTAACTGCTCTGCTGCTGTAATATCAATACCCAAAGTAGTTGTTGCAGTTTTAGTCGCATTATCAACCCGGGAATTAACTTCAAATAAATTTAGTTTTACATCTGTAATTACAGTCATTATATCACCCATCATTCCGGGTCTGTCTTCTGACACAATAATCACATCAACCTTGTATAAATTATCCAAACTTATATCCCATTTGACATCAATCATGCGTTTCTGTTCATTAGGATTATATGCCATCACATGCACACAATCTGCACGGTGGACACTGACTCCACTGCCTCTTGTAATATACCCCACAATCTCATCTCCCGGTATAGGGTTACAACAACGTGCCAATTTAACCATCAGCCCGCCTTCACCACCCACAAGTATGCCATGACTGGCGGCAGACTTGCTGGCACGGGGTTTCAAAGTTTTTAAAAGTTGCGCCAAATTTTGCGGATTATTCTGCTGCTGTTCTTTTTTATATTGTTCTACTAATTTGGCAATAACTGAATTTAATGTAATGCCGCCATAACCAATAGCTGCATACATATTTTCTTCAGATTCTATCCGCATCCGCAAATAAATTTTTTCCAACTTGTCATGACTGGCAAAAGTTTTTATATCATATCCAAGATGCTTGACTTCTTCTTCAAACATCTCCCTGCCCTTAATAATATTTTCTTCACGACGTTCTTTCTTAAACCAATTACGGATTTTATTACGTGTATCATTACTGCCGCAAATTTTCATCCAGTCACGGCTGGGACCCGTACTTGTTTTGGATGTAACGACTTCAACTATATCACCATTTTTAAGTTTTGTGTCCAAAGTTACAATACGCCCATTGATTTTTGCCCCAACACAACGGTTGCCCACATCAGTATGAACACGATAAGCAAAATCAATCGGCACAGACCCTTGTGGCAAATCAATAACATCACCACGAGGTGTAAAAACAAAAACCTCGTCACCAAAAATATCAGTTTTAATTGTGTTTACAAATTCATTGGCATTATTTACCTCTTCGTGCCAATCCAAAAGTTGCCGTAACCAGTTTAACTTGGCATCAAATTTTGTATCTTTGCCCGGCTCAGAATTACCCTGTTTTTTATATCGCCAATGTGCCGCCACACCATATTCTGAAACATGATGCATTTCATAAGTTCTTATTTGAATCTCCAAAGGTTGTCCGCCCGTACTCAAAACAGTTGTATGCAATGACTGATACCCGTTAGATTTAGGTACCGCAATATAATCCTTAATTCTGCCGGGGATAGGTCTCCAAATGCTGTGCACAATGCCCAATGTCCCATAACAATCCTGTACGGTCTTGACCAAAACCCTTATTGCCAGCAAATCATAAATTTCTCCAATCTGTTTATGGTCACGCAACATTTTTTTGTGGATACTATAAAAATTTTTAGGTCTGCCCTGAATCTCACATTCAATATTCGCTTCTGCCAACTTGCTTTTCATTATTGCAATGGCATCATTTACCATTGTTTCCCGTTCCAGCCGCTTAATATGCACACTTTTCTGCAACTCCGCATAAACTTCCGGCTGATTGTATCTAAATGCCAAATCTTCCAACTGCCATTTAATTGTATGAATACCCAAACGGTTTGCAAGCGGTGCATAAATCTCCAAAGTTTCTTTAGAAATTCTTTGTTGTTTGCTAACAGGCAAATATTTCATCGTCCGCATATTATGCAAACGGTCTGCCAATTTTACTATTACCACACGTATATCTTTTGCCATCGCCAAAAACATTTTGCGGTAATTTTCCAACTGCTGTTCTTCGTTGCTCACATACTCCAATTTACCCAATTTGGTTACACCGTCAACCAATCTGGCAACCTCATCCCCAAACTTGGCTTTAATATCATCATTGCTATAGCTGGTGTCCTCTACCACATCATGTAAAAAGGCAGCGGCCAAACATTTGTCATCCATTTGTAAATTTGCCAAAATACCTGCCACACAAATAGGATGGATAATGTACGGCTCACCTGACAGACGGGTTTGTCCCGTATGTGCTTTTTCTGCCAATTCATACGCCGTCCGTACAAACTCAACCTGTTCATCCGTCATATATTCTTTTATTGCTGTAAAAACATCGCTTAACTCAGTTATATTTGCCTTGTCATTCATATCAATTATTTCTCCAAATATTAAAAGAACTCACTTCTTGAACAATGAATATTTTCTGTATAAATTTTTTCCAAACTTGAACGCTCCTGCTCAAGTTTTTTATACAATACCGAATTAGTAATATCTGTTTTCAAAAACTTAACTTCTTTAACCGTCGTTCCATCCAACACAACCAGTCCAAGCTCCGCCAAAATTAAAAATATCACATCACTGAAATTGTTTTTCCCCTGCAAAAACTGTCTATAATCAAATTCATTATGGCTCTTATAGTAACTGTCTATCAACAAATATGCTTTTCTCATCGTTTGCAAATCAGGATGTGTAACATTAAATTTCCATAAGTCATTATTGTTGTACAGCAAAACCAAATTCCCAACTTCCTGCTTGCCACACTTGGCAACAAATTCCCGTAATTTCATAACCGGCAAATCAAAACATACTACTGTAGCACCTTTTGGCATTTCAAAATCACTAAAATTGTGGAAATGCAAATATTTGCTGTTGTCCCCCAATTTATCTTTAAACAATTCTGTTTTGCCTGCAATATCTCCATTGACAAAAATATCAACATAATTTTCCATACGCAAAATATCACTCAAAACCGAATACTTGTCATTCCTGCTATACCGAAAATCAAAAACATTTATTGGCTGATGCAATGTTAATACATGTAATTGAACAGATACCTCACCACGAAACTCATTTATCTTTGGTTGAAAAGTAATATCCGCAACAGTCCCGTTAACATTAAGGCAACTTAACAAATCAGCCCTGTTCCACATTACTGCGCAATAATCATCATTTCCCTTAGATATATTAAACCGCAAATGATTACGGTTTTCACCCATTATCTGAATATGCTCCAAACGGGCATTGCGATACGCAAAAATAGGTGTCTGATTTTCACAGCCGCTTGGCTCAAGCAATTCCAAATCTTTAACATCTTTAAGGGAAATGCCCTGCTGGTCACTTAATACATAATCTATCCTCTGGTGTTGTTCAAAATCTTCCTGCTTGAGTGTTGCTTTTACATATTGCAAAAACTTTTCCTTAAATTCATGAAGGTTTTCCTCTTTAATCGTCAAGCCCGCCGCCTGATGATGCCCGCCATATTGTTCAACCAAATCTTCCAAACTGGCAATAGCATCATGTATGTTCAAACCGGGAATACTGCGGCAACTGCCCTTTGCCATGCCATTATCAATACTGAACAACAATGTAGGCAAATAATATTTTTCTGTAAGCCGTGATGCAACCACACCAATAACTCCGGGATGCCAACCTTCCGATGCCAAAACAATCGCTGTATCAATATGCTTTTCTGCCGCCAACATTGCCTCAGCCGCATCAAAAATCTCTTTACTGATTTTCTGCCGTTCCAAATTTTCTTCATTTAAAAAATTGGCAATTTCCTGAGCCCTGCTCTCATCATCAGTTGTCAAAAGTTCAACTGCGGACTTGGCATGTTCCAACCTTCCCACCGCATTTAATCTTGGAGCAAGACCAAAAGAAATATTTTCCGCTGTTACCTCTTTCCCCTCCCCAAGAGAATTTTTTATAAGCACTTTTAACCCTATCAAATCTGTGGTTGCCATTGCCGCCAACCCACGGCGGACAATCTCCCTGTTTTCGTCTGCCAACGGCACAATATCAGCCACAGTCCCCAATGCCACCAATTCTGTCCACTTGCACCAATCACTGCCACGCCTTTGTGCCAATGCCTGACATAACTTAAAAGCAACACCAACCCCGCTTAATTCTTTAAAAGGATATTGGCAGTCACTGCGGTGCGGATTAACCACCGCCAATGCCTCAGGCACAACAGAAGGCACCGCATGATGGTCGGTAATAATAATATCCAAACCCGCCGGCTTATTACTTACTTCATGAACCGCACTAATACCGCAATCCACCGTAATCAGCAAACTTGTACCGCCGGCAAAAATAGTTTTTAATGCTTCATCATTAAGTCCATACCCCTCACTTTTACGCTCGGGAATATATGTATCAACATTAGCACCACAATCACGCAGATACAAATACAACAAACTGGACGCACTGATACCGTCCACATCATAATCACCATAGACAGTGATTTTTTCGCCATTTGCCAATGCCTGCTCAATACGGGTACACGCCTTTTCCATATCCTGCATAAGCATAGGATTGTAAAACGGCTCTTTCCTGCCATAAAGAAATTCCCGCATTTCATCAGCGGTATTCAATCCCCTGCCTAACAAAATCCCAGTAATCAAAGGACTTACATTTAACTCTTGGGCAAGAAAACCTGCCTTTTCTTTATTAAATTTCTGTTCATCCCAAATTTTATCTCTAAAAAACATTATTTGTCCGCAATTTTTGTTTCTTCTTTTTTCGGTTCCGTGTCTGTTGTCTTGACATCTTCCACCTTTATATCGTCATTTTTAATCACAACCGTTTCTGCCGGCTCCGTCAATAATGCGATATTTTTTTGCAAACCAGCAATTTCCCTATTCAAACGGGTAATTTCCTGATTGCTTTTAAAATCACTTACCAGATGTTTAAATTTTGTGTACAGCAAAACAATACTGGACACCAACGCCCCTGCCAAAAACGACCCCAAAATTACACAGATTAAAGGTATCTCAAACTGCCAAAGAATAAAGTTCACAGGCGTTGTTGCCCCGTTTTGCAATGCCAACAAAGCAACTCCTATACTGATAATACAAGTAATTATTAAATACCACATCGCTATTATCCCCCATTATATTTT
>JAGHTS010000150.1 GCA_018065225.1 Candidatus Phascolarctobacterium caballi | reverse complement strand
CCCTACGGCAAGGGCAGTAGCCGCCAGTTTTTGCCAACCCTTCCCTAATGGTTTTGACAATTTCCGCATTGGGATTAAGTTTAATTTTCATAATCATTCTCCATTAGTATTTTTTATTATTATACCACAAAATGTTTTTTCTGAATATTTTATTTGAAATCAAATCGTATTTATAGTATATTATGCGTGACGATTAAATTATCGTCAAGAATAAATTCTACTGCCACAGGCAGAGGATATTATTAAGGAGGATGTGATGAAAAAATCACTTATGTTGGCTGTCACAATGGCTTTTGGTCTGTCTGCCACTGCTATGGCCGCCAATCCGTTTGCAGATGTTCCCAACGGACATTGGGCATACGATGCTATCGCCAAATTAGCAAATGCCGGAATTATTGACGGATACGGAACTAATTTTGGTGGCGAAAAACTTATGACCCGCTATGAAATGGCTCAAATTGTAGCCAAAGCTATGGCAAAAGGGGCAAATTGCGACAAACTTGCTGCGGAATTTGCTGACGAACTGGACAACTTGGGTGTGCGGATCACCAAGTTGGAGAAAAAAGCGGATAATGTAAAAGTTACCGGCAATATCCGTTACAGTTACCGTGATGCCAAAGGTAATTTCAAGACCGGACCTGCCAAAACAAAAACCCAGCACGGCAAAGGGTATAACCGTCTGCGTTCCCGTTTTTGGGTTAACGGACAGGTCAACGACAACTGGCAATATACCGGTATGTTGGAACAAAACAGATACATGGATACAAACTCTACAACCTCTGACGATATTAAATTAATGCGTGCCTGGCTGACAGGTCGTATCGGCGGCTTAAAGGTGGAGGCTGGACGCTGCTACTTTTTGCAAATGAGCATGATTGATGGCGAGGGTGACGGCATTAAAGCATCCTATAATTTTGACGGAGTTAATTTGACCGGCTGGGCAATGAAAAACCAAGCAGTTTTGCACCACGGCGGCAACAGCGACTTTGACCCCCTGCGTGACGAAGACCGTTTATATATGCTTAAAGCCGAAAAAGATTGGGGTAAATTAAACAGTTATTTGGCATACTGGAAAGTTGACTGTGAAAACGGTACGGAAATTATTGATGCCTGTCTGGGTTACCCCATTGCCAAAGATTTGCAACTTACTGCAGAATATTTTTATGGCGACGGGAACAGAACTGACGGTGTCAAAAGCGACAAGCACGGCTTTGAAGCAAAACTTGCCTACAAAGGGGCAAAAGCAACAAAACCCGGCTCTTGGGGGCTTCACACAGTTTACAGTGACCGTCCTTATTCCACAGTAATGAGTCAATCCACTTTTGCAGGTTATGCAGTGGAACCTGTGCGTTTAACCACTTTAGGAGATGGTTTTAAAGGGTGGGAAATCGGCGGCAACTATGTTTTTGCCAAAAATATTACAGGCGGTTTAAAATATTTTGATTACCAAGGACACGGTCAAAAATACGGTCATGCCCGTACTATGTGGAGTGAAATGGTATTCATTTTCTAAAACAAAGTAAAAAATGCAGAAATGCAATCTAAATCTCGCGCGAGATTCCTCAGATCTCGCGCGAGATTTACTTTCCAATTTGCTTGTTTTCACTTTGAAATTGCTAATGCTGGTTAAAAAATATAATCACAGGAACTCTTTACCACAATTACGCATTGCGAATTTCTCATTACGCATTAAAAAAGCGGCTTTCGCCGCTCTTTTTTTTAGAAACTGAATAACATGTTTACCATTCCGCTCCATCCTTTGCGTTTGCCAAGGTATGCTTCTGCACCTAATCCAAGTTGTACATTTTTGTTTGCTTCCC
>JAGHTS010000211.1 GCA_018065225.1 Candidatus Phascolarctobacterium caballi | reverse complement strand
TTATACAACATATTATGTTAATTCGCAAACTTAATGCTGTTTTTCACGCTTTGTTTTGCGGTATTCCCATGGCGGTTGGGGATTGGCATCTTTCCACAGTCCTTTTTTTTGTTTGTGTGCCAAATTTTCGGTCAGGGTATAGTCATCCATGTATTTTTCGTTGTATTTTATGTAGTTCCATGCTTGCCCGTCTGCAATTTGCCTGCGGTTGATATTCTCATCTTTACGGTAGATGGTGGCAACTTCCCTGCCGTAACGGTCTTTGTTTTCCACTTCCACGTTGACCCAGCTGTTTTTTGGTAGCAAGGCGATTAAATTTTTCATGCTTTCCCTGCCGCCCCGTTGTGCCAGTTCAGGGGCATCAATGGCATAAAGACGCAACTTGTGTTCCTGTTTTTCAGCATCAATAACGGTTACGGTATCTCCGTCATGAATCCATTTGACTTGTGCAACATACTCGGTTGTATTTTGTTTAACTTTCTTGCTGCAACCTGCAAGCAGTACACAAATAGTTATAAGCGCAATACTTGCAATTACCATTACCCATGAAATCATTTTCTGCATATTTTTCCTGTATCTCCTTTGCTAAATTTAGTGCTTGGTTGTATAGATTTTTATCTTCTGTAATTTCTATCGCTTTTAATTCCTGCAAATAGTGTAGTGCCAAACTGTTAACAGAAGTTTTTTTCAGTGTTTGGACAGCACGGCTGTATATTGCCAGTTGCATAGCATATCCGTCATTTAATTTTTGTGGAACTGAACCTGTTTTGTAATCAACTATGCCATAGGTATTGTCGTCTTTAAGGTACAGGCAGTCAATAACTCCTTTAAAAGACACGCCATTATCCAGTGGGAGCTGAAAAGAGAGTTCCCGTTCGTGACTGTTTGGTATTTGTTTAAATATATCACTTTGCAGGTAGTTTTCAAACATTATTTTTGCCGGCTGCCAAATTGTTGATTTGGCATCACATAAGGTCAATGCCAAACCAAAGGCCTTTTCACTGTTACCGTGATAATGTTCCAATGCTGTGTGGATAATTGTTCCTTGTAATGCCGCAGATAATTTATTGGTGTCGGCGGTTATATTTTGTTGGGAATATGAAGGTAACCCACATACATATCTGTAAAAATATTCCCTTTGACAATGCAGATAAGTTTGTAACATGCTAGGTGAAAAGATAATGTTTAATGGTGTTTTTTTGTTTGTAATATAGGGAGTTGTTATAGGAAGTTGGTTGTTTTGAATTGGTTGGCAGTTGGTTGATGTTGTGTCAGGAGTAAAATAACCGACATTTTCCTGATGCAAATTTACTAAATTTGGTTTTAACTCCCAGCGTATACGGGATTTTTTTTGTCTGCCTACAGGTGGAACTTCAATTTGTATATGTGTTGTCAGCCACAGTAATGAGGCAAAATCGTTTTTATTTTCTATACCCTCCAGTTTGTTTGCACTGCCGGACATATATAGGGTTTGTTTGGCTCTGGTTATTGCCACATAAAGTTTACGTTTTTCTTCTTCGGCTTCAAGTTCATCGTTTTGCGTTTTAAATTGTTCCCATACACTGGCATTGTCCGTGTTGGGTATTTTCATGCCTAAAAGTCCGTTTTTGGTGTCTATATCAAAAGAAATTTGTTCTGACGTCCCTTTGGAATTGCCTAAAAATGGCAGGATGACGTGGGGAAATCCCAGCCCTTTTGATTTATGGATGGTCATAATTTTTACTACTGTGTCTGCCGGCAAATTTGCTTCGGTTTCTTTGCTGTCGGCTGTTACTTTATCTAAAAATTCTAACCAGTCTGTTAATCCGCATTTGTTGTTTTCACAATAGGTTGTTGATAGCGTCCGCATTTTTTCCACATTTGCCAATAATTGTTTGCCGTTCTTCTGATTTAATAAAATTTGGCTGACTGCCAGTTGTTCAAAAACTTTTTGCCAAAGTTCCGCCATTCCCAAATGTTGTGACATTGTCCGCAGTTTTAATAACGGACTGCATACTTCCAGTTTTAAAAATTCTTCGCATAGTTTGGCACTGTTTTCGGCAGTCATTTTGATGAATTTGTTTTTATAATATTCTTGGAACAGATTGTTGATGTCTATATCGCTTAAACCAAAATAGGGACTGCGTAAAGCACCGATTAAGGCAAGCAGATTGTTTTCATGGAGAACTTTAAAAATATTGAGAATGTCGTAAATTTCCTGCTTTTGATAAAAACCCCTGCCGCCTAACTGAACATAGGGAATGTGGTGGTTTACTAATGCTTGTATAAGAATATTAACTTTGGTCATTTTGGGCAGAAGAATGGCAATGTCACCATATTTGGCTCCGTTAGATGTCAGTTCCTCAATACGGCGTGCCACATGTTCGGCTTCCCAAACCAATAATTCCTTTTTGTCACGGCCGACTGTGATGCCATTTGGGAAAAACATTTTGAAAACAGGATATTCAAAATTGTTTTCGTCGTTACTGATATGATCGTTTGCCGGTTCCAGTTGCTCAAAGTTATTGTCACCAAATAATAATTTTGAACTGAAAATTGTATTTACAAAATTTAAGATTTTATCAGTACTGCGGTAGTTTATTGTGCGGGTAAACCGTTCACCCTGTTTGCGTAAGATTGCTTCTTGGACATTTTTGAATACTTCTACGTCTGCCCCGCGAAATTTGTATATAGATTGTTTGATGTCGCCAACTACAAACAATTTTTTCCCACTTAACACTTGATCGTTTTCGGTGGGATTATTGCTGTCACCACATAACAAGTAAACCAATTCCCGTTGGGCATCATTGGTGTCCTGAAATTCATCTACCATTAAATATTTTATTTGTTTTTGATAACTGTGGCGGACTGGGTCATGTTCCTTTAAAAGTTTGACACATTTGGCGGTAACATCTTCGTGACCCAAAATGTTTTGTTTGGACAATTCTTTAGCAATAAAATCATGGTACTGCCGTGCCAAATGCAAAAAGGCGGCTACAGTATGTTTTTCTGCATTGTATGGTTTTAATAATTTTTCATCACTGAAAGTGAAAACCCGTCTTTCCCGTTGTGCCTTTTGCAAATAACTGTGCAAACTGTTTAAGTCAAAATAACATAACAGTTCAGTCAAATATTCATTGTTATTAGCCGCTTCGTTGCGTAAAAATTTGCGGGTCAGTTCGTTGGTCAATGCCTCGTATTCTTCACCTTCAAGTAGGACAAAATCAGGGTCAAGTTCTGCTTCCACGGGATGGCTGCGTAAAATGCGTCCTTGCAAGGAATCCAAAGTAACAATCTGTGCTTTGTCAAATTCGTCCAAATATTCTTGCAATGCAGGGCTTTCTTTTACTTCTTCACGCAAAAAGGTTCTTACCCGCTCCCGCATTTCCAAAGCCGCCATACGGGTAAAGGTTACTGCCACGATATCAGTAATGTTCAATTTGTTTTTTTCCAGATGTTGCAACAAGATATAGACGTAACGCTTTGCCAAACTGTAAGTTTTGCCGCTGCCCGCCCCGGCAGAAACGGCTACGTTATTGTCAATAACAGTAATTACTTTGTCCTGTAATAAATTATTCTCCATCGTTTTCCACCTGTGCTGTTAATAATTGTTTACGGCAAATAGTTAAATAAGGGCAAAAAGCAGAGCAATCACGACAATTGCGGATGTCAAAATTGCCTGCCAAAATGTCATTGGTATAACCTTTTATGATGTCTGTAAATTCTTTTTTGTCAACTGGTCTTTTAGATTCTTTCAAGTTTTTCAAACTGTAATAACTGCCAGTCATCTCGCCGTCTTTTGCCAAGTCAGGTACTTTGTCCAGCCATTGTGCTGCCAGTTGGTATATGCCAATTTGCAAATCAGTATTTAATTTGGGAAAGTTTGAGCGTTTGTAATCGGTAACGATTATTTTTTTTGCGGAGCCGTCCTCGTTATAAATCCCGTCAATTAGGTCAATACGTCCTTTAAGACGGATATTTTTATCCCACAAATTAATGTTGTCAAAAGTTTGTTCTACACAGATGTGCCGTACTTCTGGTTCGTCCCACTGTTCTTCAAAATCTTTTTCAAACCATTTGGCTAACCAAAGTTTGGTTTTTGCCAGTTGTTTTTCTTGCAGGACATTTTTTTTGATTTTGTCATCAATATTGTTAAGTGCAGTTTCAAAAGCAGTGTCAAACTCTGCCTGCAATAATGTTTTAACCGTGTTTTTGTCTTCACCCAATTCAGAATAGAGCAGTGCCTGCCCTTTGTCATTGTGGTGTTTCTTAATATATCTATCAATAAAAAGTTCTAAGGTCTTGTGCATCAAACTCCCGTCATCGGCAGGCGACAGAACATCTTCGTCTTGTTCGTAGTCGTCAAGGTGCCAAAGATATTTTGCCAGATAGGCAAATGGGCATTGGGCAAAGTTTTCCAGTTCGGTGGCGCGATAGGTAACGGGGAGTTTGATTTTTTGACTGCCGATTATTCCCAAATAAGCATTGTCCCCATTGCATCGTTTAGTGTCAACATTAACCCGTTTTTGAATTTCTTGGTCGGGCATAAGGCATTTTTCAATATGGGGAAATTCCTGCCCGCGTCTGTCCTCAACTTCTGTATTGTACAGACGTAATAATTCGTCGGCAAAAGTGCATTGTGCCGGTTTGTCTTCTTCTGCCCAACTGCAAACGATTTGTTGCCTGCCCGTTTGCAAAACCATTAGGAAAGTTAAAGCGTTTTTGGTATAACGCTCCCTTGCCAAAGGCAGTTCAAAACCCAAACTGTGTAAAAGTGATCTTTCGTTGTCGGTGTAAATCCAGTTGTCATAAATGGGGGAGGGAAATTCCCCGTCATTCATTCCCAAAATAAAAAGGTAATCATATTCTTTGCCTACTGCATTGATTTGCTCGGTTAAGGTAACTCCCGTCAAAATGCTTTTGGCAAGTGTCAGTTTTTTCTTGGCGGCAATATCCCGCAGCAAATTTTGGTAAACGGTGGCGGACAATTTTTCTTCTGCCATACCGCTTAAAGTATAACTTTTTTGCAGTTCATTCATGCAGGCGGTAATGCCGTCCTGTGCCGACAGATGGGTCTGAATTTCCTGCAAAGTGATTTTGCCGTCCTGATAATCTTTGCCTAATTGGGGTTGCAAGTTTAGTTTGTTCAAATATTCTTGAAGTTGTTTTTGAAAACCGGCAACAGTATCATACCCGGAAATTTGTTCTATGGTTTGCAAAAATAAAGGTTGCAGAGCCAATGTGATTTGTTGGGGCAGGGTGACAGGGATGCCATAATTTTCTGCCAGTTGGCTGACACCCGTAAAACTGTCTAATTTGCTGACTATAATAGCAATTTTTTCCGCAGGAATATTATTGTCCAGCAAGTGACGGATTTCCGTCAGCGTACCCAATATTTCGTCACGGTGGCTGCTGTATTTGCGGAACATAACATTTGGCTGTGTTGCAGAAAACTCTTTTAAAGATTGCCTAAAATCAAAATCCGGCACAAAGGTTATTTGTGCTTTTTTGCCCAAAGCATTGATAAAATCAGTTTGCAACTGGTTCAAAAAGGGCATATCCGAAAGGTAAATCTTTTTATAGGGCAGTTTGTCAAGATTATGCATATTGTCAATGGCAAAACTGAACTGCCCCTCCAAATCGTACAGGTTATGCTTTTCCAAATAAGTAAGGTAAGAAGAATACAGAAGAACGATATCGTGGTTTTTGGCAACAGGAACATTGGTCAACAAAAGGTCGGCATCGGCACCGTTTTTGTTGTCTGCCCACAGTTCAAAAACAGTTTGCAGTTCTTCGGCGTCATTGACATGACAACGGCGTAATTCTGTAAACAGGTTGGCTAACGCTTTGACTAATCCCTGTTTGTTCAGCAGGACGTGGAAATATTGCAGTTCGCTTTTATGTTCTTGCAAAATTTTGTTGACAATCAGTTCCTGTGCCTGACGGTTCAGCAGTTCAAAATTGGTGGCACCTCCAGCATTGCCGATTTCCAATGCCAAAGTGTCCAACCCGATACACTTAATCATGTGGTGCAATTTCACATCATTTTGCAAAGTGCGGTTGGGCAAAACCAAAACCGCTTCCCCATAAGGAAGTTGTTCAATTTCGGCAATATATTGTTGGCGAAGTTTATTGT
>JAGHTS010000116.1 GCA_018065225.1 Candidatus Phascolarctobacterium caballi | reverse complement strand
TTCCGCCTGTGCTGATGGTCATTGCTTCCGTATTTTTAGTGATTTGATGTCCGTTCAAGTTAATGGTCAAAGCAGCGTTTGTTTGAGTTGCTTCAGCCATATTTGCTTCTGTATCTGCGTATGTCATATTTTCTGTCAAACTTAATGTTGCAGGATCTGTAGTCGCATCTGACAAAGTACCTTCTATAAATTTTTTAAAGGTAATGTCTGATGCTTCTACTTTATATTTCAATTTTCCATTTTCTGTCGCTGCACTAAATGAATATATATAATTGTTTGTTGCAGTAATGCCACTTACATTTACTGAATAATCGCCATGTATGGGAGTTGTATTATTTTCAGTAATATAAACAATTTTATTATCTTCTTCTTTTGGCAGTTCCAAAGTAGCTGGTGCAACATAATCTTTGACAATATTAATATTGTCCACTGTAATTTGTGCACCATTGTCAATAGTTGTTGCAGCCAATTGGTCGCTGGTAAAATTGCTCATATCCACATCCAACTGCAAATTGATATTCCCCGTTAATTTTCCAACGGTCAATTTGTTAATATTTGTACTGTCTGACATATTCAAAGTTTGTCCGTTGCCATTCAATGTGCCTGCAATACTTTGGTCTGTAAAGACAGACAATGTGCTATTATCACCAAGTTGAACTGTACCTGTTCCGGTAATATCTTTCTTTAATTCACCGCCTTTGACTATTACTGTTTTGCCGTCACCAATTTTATTTGTGTCTGCCGCAATATATCCTGCATCTGCAACAATTGTATTTGCTGCAAATTCCAAAGTACCATTTTTAACATAAGCACCGCCCAATGTGGCCCCGTTAAGTTTTACTGTACCGGCATTAGCCACTTCCCTGCTTAAATTTCCGCTTGTGAACTCCAAAGTGTTGTCTGTATTTACAGTCAGAGTGGCAATGTCTGCAAGATTGTCAACTATAGATGTTACTGTATTCGCCAAACCACCAATAACTACTTCTCCATCACCGTCTATTTTTTTCTCCAAAGTAGCTGTATCTGTAAATGTCAATTTCCTATTTTCATCTACTGTATTTGTAACACCCAAAATATTTCCAACAACACTGCTAACATTACCTTTTATTT
Organism: Candidatus Phascolarctobacterium caballi; assembly: GCA_018065225.1. Classification (GTDB taxonomy): domain Bacteria; phylum Bacillota; class Negativicutes; order Acidaminococcales; family Acidaminococcaceae; genus Phascolarctobacterium_B; species Phascolarctobacterium_B caballi. The sequence goes on along the minus strand of JAGHTS010000116.1, from coordinate 1,309 downwards.
GGATAAGCCCGCCTGTAATTTTTTGCCCTAATGTCCCTTCTTGCAAATCAACTGTACCGCTATTTGTCACATCTGCCTTTAAATTTGCAGCCCCTATATCCAATTTGGCATTATCATTAACTGTTACAGCGGCTGTCAAATCTGCTGTCATTGTCAAAGATTTTCCGCTATTAACTGTCACTGCTTTTTGCGTTATGGCTTTGGCACTTGTAACTTCGCCGTCAATTGTTGTAGTACCTTCCGCTCCTGTAATGTTTGCTGCCAAATCGCCTTCCCCTGTCAAAATCAAAGCACCATTATCTGTAATATCCCCAGTACCGATAACCAGTTTATCTACATCTGAAGTCAAACTGCCAGTATTGGCAATAACTAAACTGTTTTGTGTAATGGTTTTTCCATTTGTATTTGTGACTGTTCCACTAATTGTTGTTGTTCCTTCCCCTGTAATGTTTGAAGCCAATGCACCTTCTGTCAATGTTAAACTGTTACTATTTGCCACTCCACCAATTATGCCATTTGCCGTAGTGATAAATGTGCCTGCGTTAGTTACTTCACCACTGATTTCACCTGTGTTGGTTAGTTTTTTACCATCCGCCAAAGTAACTTTATTCTCTATATTTTTGGCACTTGTAACTTCACCGTCAATTATCGTTGTACCTGCACCAGTAATATTTGCACCTAATTCACCTTCGCCCAAGTTTAATGTCCCTGCATTTGCCAATCCATTTTCCATTGCCAAATTTGCAGCATTTTCCACCGTCAAAAAGCAACTGTCATCGTTAGTATAAACACCACTTCCTTTTAAGATCCCTTCCACTGTCGTTGTACCTGCAAAAGTTACTTCACCTAAATTATCAATAGTACCGGTCAATTCAGTATTACCGCTGACATTCAATTTCCCATTTTCATCATTCACATTAAAATTGGTGTCCATACTGCCTGCTGTATCAGTACCACCATCAATATTCAATGTTTTTGCCCCTGTGCTGATAGTCATTTCACCCTCAACGCCAGTATTTTTAGTAATTTTATGCCCGTTCAAATTAATATTCAAAGTATCTTTTGTTTGAGATGTAGCAGCCATATCTGCTGTTGTTTCATCTGTTCCATATGGCATATTATCTGTCAAACTTAAGGTATCAGTTACTATGCCTCCATCCAAAGTACCCTCAATAAATTTTTTAAGAGTAATAGTTACTTTTTCCACTTTATAATTCAATGTTCCATTGTCAGTGCCCTTTTCAAAAGTATATTTGTAATTATTGGTAACTGTAACAAGCGAATCGCCAGCCACAGAATAAGTACCATA
>JAGHTS010000046.1 GCA_018065225.1 Candidatus Phascolarctobacterium caballi | reverse complement strand
CGTGACCCTGTTACTGCCCCAAAGGTGTCTATGTTGTAGTTTGTTTCTGTTTTGTCAAAATTGCCGGTGTTTTTCAAGAGGTTCTGCATGCCTTCCCCGCTTGCCAAATCGGCACTTTGGTTTACCATAGCCACGCCTGCGGCGATGCCCTCAACGGGAGCTTTTTGTTGATCGTCCCCACCGCCACCTGAACTATAATCTTCCAATAAAGTTATTACCAAGTCATATTGGTCGCCATCACCGTTTTTATCTTCACCAGTATCAGCTTCAGAATAGAACTCTGCCGCACCGCCAAGAATGTCTCCTGCCGCATAATGCTCATAAGTTTCATCAGAATCTATCAAAGTGATTACATCCCCTTTTTTCAGAGAAACACCATTGGCGGCATCAACATTGACTGTTGCTGTATTATCGCTGTCGCTAACCTCCAGCAATTGTGTTTTCAACATTGTGTCGCCATTGGCAATATCACTTGGCAATGTAAAATTCATTATTTGGAATAATGCAACATGGCTTGCCTTACCGCTCATTTTTGTTTTCAAATTCAATGTGTTACCGGAACCTGTACCCAAACAACACCATCCACCATAAAGTTTGTAGCCGTCTGAAAAATCACCACCCGAAATTTCCACTGTATTGTTTATAGCATCACCCGTATAACCATCTTCTATCATACCGCCATAAATTTCAACATTTGCTCCAAAATCTCCGCCACTTATTGTTACTGTATTACCTGTAACATCCCCTTCATACCGAAATCCACCATAAAATTTATTGCTATTTCCAAAAGTACCCCCACTTATTGTTACTGTATTACCTGTAACATCCCCTGAATAATTAAATCCGCCATAAAATTTATTACTTGCTCCAAAGTCTCCATCGCTTATTGTTACTGCATTACTTGATACTGTGCCCACATTGGAAAAACCAGCCTCAAAAGTATTATTCTCCCCAAAATTTCCGTCCAAAATAATGATTGAATTATTTGTAACATCACCAAGATAAGTATTCCCACAAGCAATAAAACGGTTTGCAGCAAAAACACCACCGGTAACAGTAATTAGATTTTGTGTAACATTACCATCACCCATATCTATACCACCAATAAATTTATCAACATCAGCAAAAGCAATGCCACCATAAGTTCCTGCTCCATCCAAAGTCAAATCTGCTCCCGTTGTGCAAGCAGTCTCAGGAATATCAAAAACGTCTGCCGCCCCATTCCAAGTGGTGGCATTATCACTAGCACCATACCAACAACCTGCCGCCATTGCCCCATTGGCACACAGCATTCCGCCAGCCAGCACCGCCAGCATAATTTTGTTTTTCAGATTGATTTTCATTTACATTTCCTCCTTAAAAATAGAAAACCGCTACAAACACCTATTTTGTAACGGTTAATAACAAAGATACAACAAAAAAAACAACAAATGTTGTTGCTGTCAAAGGAGCAGTATTGGCAATACCCCCCCCCCACTATATTATTTGATATAGTTTGTTGCCTGTTCACGACCTTTTCCTATCCTTGTAAAAATTTTTTTCATTATAATACAAATATTTATATGTGACAAGGATAATTTACAAATTTTTCTGTCGCTCCCGTTCCCCTTTTGGCTCCTTTGAAAAGGAGCTGTCATGAAGTGACTGGGGATTGATAATCAATCACCCTCTTGTCCAAGAGGGCAACACCTTTCCCTGTGGGACGGCAAGAGTTAAGCATTATGCGTACTTCCTGTCTCTCCCGTAGGGGGAGATGTCAGTTGCTCCGCAACTGACAGAGGGGGTTTTCACTTATCTTTTGCATTTCCGCCTTTGCAAATTCAAAATCAAATCGCTTTTCAAAGTGAAAAGTTCAAAAAGGCAAAGTAAAAATCACGTGATATTTGTTAAATATCACGTGATTTTTA